>DATGFU010000458.1:0-6072 GCA_035308865.1 Allostellaceae bacterium
GGCGATGGCGGCGGCGAGCCCGGCCTATCCGTGGGGTCCGGGACAGGTCGCGCGCTACCGCGACCAGGACATGTTCGTGCTGGGCGTCGCCATGGACGGGTTCCTCAAGTCCCGGGAAGGACCGAGGGCCGATCTCTGGACGATGCTGGAGCGCGAAGTGTTCGGCCCGATCGGGATCCACTATGCCCCGACGAACCGGACGATCGAAGCCGACGGGTCGCCGGGCCAGCCGCTGATGGCCTATGGCTACTACCCGACCATCGGCGACATGGTGAAGATCGCCCGGCTCTACCAGGATCGCGGCCGCCACGGCGGCACGCAGATCCTCTACGCGCCGCGCATCGCCGCGCTGACCTACGGAACGGCGCCGCGCGGCCTGCCGACCGGGGCGCGCAACCGGTTCGGCGAGACGACCTATTTCAATGCCTTCTGGGAAGAGCGCTACGACTCGCCGGAGGGCTGCCGGCTCTACATCCCGCGGATGCTGGGCTGGGGCGGCAACATGGTGGCGTTGATGCCGGGCGGCTTCACCGGCATCCGGCTGGCGAAGAGCCAGGCGCCGGACGAATCGACCGCGGTCGACACCACGGCGATGTCGGAAGTCGCCAACCGCCTCGCCCGCTTCTGCGAGTGACGCAGGCGGCTTGCGCCGTCACGGGGGCTGCGGCACCGGGGCCAGCGCCGCCGGGGCGAGCTTGCGGCTGAGCTCGTAGCGCAGCAGCAGCACGCTGCACAGCGCCTGGACGGCGATCGACGCCACCGACAGGTGCCACAGATCGACCAGCGCCAGATCCGGCCGCGACGCCATGTAGAGGGCCGGCAGCGCGAAGGTGAGGAGCCGCCCCGCGCTGCTCAGCAGCGCCGGCGTCGTGTTGCCGAGCGCCTGGAACATCGCCGAGCAGGTGAAGGCGAGCCCGGTCGCGACGAAGTTCCACGACTGGACTCCGAGATAGGTCGTCGCGACGGAGGCCACCGCCGCGTCGTCCGTGAACGGCCCGACCAGCACCGCCGGCGACCACTGGCAGAGCAGCGTCAGCCCGGCCATGATCCCGCAGCTGTAGGCGGCGGCCAGGAAGAAGGTCGACCGCACGCGGTCGGCCCGTCGCGCGCCGAAATTCTGGCCCGCGACCGGCGCGACGGCGAAGGAGATCGCCATCGCCGGCAGGAAGATCGACTGCATGACCCGCGAGCCGATGCCGAATCCCGCCTGTGCCTCCGGCCCGAAGCGGCGCAGCACCCAGTAGATCACGCCGACGATCGTGAACATCAGGAAGAACTCGCCGGCCGAGGGCAGGCCGATGGCGACGATGCGGCCCCAAATGTCGAAGCGCGGTTGCAGCGCGCTGCGGTCGATGCGGAGGAAGGCCTGGGCGCGCGGGAAGACCGCCGCCATCGCGACGAGCCCGAACGCGGCAGCGATCGAGCTCGCGAGCCCCGCGCCGCCGACCCCAAGCGGAATGCCCGTGCCCCAGCCGGCGACCAGCACCGGCGCCAGCAGCGCGTTCAGGAGCACCGAGCCGGTCTGCACCAGCATGGTCGGCTGCACCACGCCGGTCGCCCTGAGTGCCGCGCCGAGAGCAGCCGTCGGGAACATCATCGCCATGGACGGCAGGAAGGCAGCCAGATAGGCCCGCCCCAGCCTGCCTGTCACGTCATCGGCGGCGAACACGCCGAGCAGCGGCATTATCGCGACATAGCCGAGCAGCAGCGTCGCCGCGAAGGCCAGGATCGACAGGCCGAGCGCCTGGTTCGACACGAGATTCGCCTGGACCTGGTCCTTCGCGCCGGTCGCCCGCGCGATCAGCGACAGGCCGCCCACGGCGATGATCTGGCTCGTCGCCAGCGCCAGGAACGACACGAAGCCGGCGGCGCTGACGCCCGCAACCGCGTCCTTGCCGAGCCGCGAGACGAAGTAGAGGTCGATCACGAAATAGAGCGTCTGGCAGATCAGCCCCACACCGATGAACGCCGCCATCCCCAGGAGATGGCGGGTGATCGACCCTTCGGTCAGATCCGTCATGCAGTCGTCCTCGCGATGGGCTGGATCACCGCGGAGAGTAACGGAAAGCGGAAGCGGCGTCGCCGCCCGTCACAACGTCCCGAACTCACGCCACAGCGCGGCGGGCCACGTCAGCACGTCGCGGAAGGTCTCGCGGAAGCACGACCACTGCGCCTCGAGCGACCAGTCGCCGTCGCGCGGCACCGAGCAGGCCAGCACGCCGAGGCCGAGATAACAGAGGAGGAGGCTGGCGAGCGTTTCCACGCGCGGCACCCTGCCGGCGTCAGGTTGCGATTTCCTGAATTTCCGGAGTGAGACCTACCCCGCGCTGCGGGCCAGGCGGCCCAGCCAGGCATGGAGCGCGAGCAGCGTCCCCGCGAAGGCGGCGACGCCCAGGATCTCGGGCACGGGGCCGTTCTGGACCAGTGCCAGCGGCGTGGGACTCCCCGAGGCGACGACGATCCCGGCGAGGATCACGCCGATCAACCCCTCGCCGACGATGAGGCCGGAGGCGAGCAGCACGCCAAGATGCTTGAGCGCGGGCGCCTCCTTGCGCCGGGCCGACCAGCGCTCGAACACCCAGCCGCCGATGGCTCCAACCGTGACTGTCAGCGTCGTCGCCATGGGCAGGTAGACGCCCAGCCCTACCGCCAGCGGCGGCAGGCGCGGCTTCTTCATCAAACCGAGCGCCTCGTCGATCGCGACGATCACCGTGCCGATGACGACGCCGACACCGATCAGCGTCCAGTCGAGCTCGCCGCGGATGACGCCGCTTGCGAGAGTCGAGATGAGCGCCGCCTGCGGTGCCGCCAGCGCGTGCGCCGGATCGACGCCCGGCGTGCCGGCGAAACCGTAGGCCCGGTTGAGAAGATCCAGCACCGGCGGGATGATGGCGGCGCCCACCACCACGCCCACGATCAGGGCCACCTGCTGCTTCCACGGCGTGGCGCCCACGAGCTGCCCGGTCTTCAGATCCTGGAGATTGTCGTTGCCGATGATCGCAGCCGAGAAGACGAAGGTGGTGGCGAAGAGCGCGAAGGCGACCAGCGCTGGACCGGCCTCAGCGCCGACCAACGGCCGTACTGCCGTCGCCATGAGCAGCGCCGCCACCAGCACCGCCAGGATCCCGACCCCTGAGACGGGACTGTTGGACGATCCGACCAGCCCCGCCATGTAGCCGCACACCGTGGCGACGAAGAGTCCGATCACCACGACGTAGACGACGCCGCCCAGCACCAGCACCGTGGTCGCGGCGCCGAGCCCCGCCGACTGGGCCAGGAAGGCCAACGTCCCGCCGATCGCGACGAGGCAGGCGAGGGTGATGAGCCCGGTCCAGCCGACCGGCAGATCCTGCTCCTCGATCGCGAGCGCGAGACCGCCAGACCGGCGGCGCGCCCGCGACGCGGCGAGTGCGGCGCGCAGCCCGCCGAGCACCGGTCCGGCGAGCCGAAGCAGCGACCAGATTGCGGCCACGCCCATCTGGCCGGCGCCGATGAAGCGGACCTTATGCTCCCAGATGTCGAGAACCGCGTCGGCCAGCGGCCCCGGCGGCGGGTCCATGCCGTACATGATCGGAATGAGTCCCGCCCAGGCGATCAGGATGCCGACGAGCGCCGCCACGCCGACCCAGAGGCCGACAAGATGGCCGACGCCGTACAGCGCCAGCGACAGGCCGAAATCGAGCCCGGACGCGCCGCGCCCGACGCGGAAGTACCGGGCCACGTCGGCCGCGAAGAGCTGCGTGTTGACGATCACCAGATAGGTCGCCGAGGCGATGGCGCCCCAGATCACCGCGAGCAGCCCCGCCCGCCCGGCATCGGCGCCGTAGGGCGAATCCCCTTCTGCGGCACCATGTTCGCCGGTGCCGACCCTGAGCACCTCGGCGCAGGCGACGCCCTCGGGATAGGGCAGGTCGGACCCGGTCACCAGCGCGCGGCGCAGCGGGATCGAATAAGTGACGCCGAGGATGCCGCCGAAGGCGCAAAGACTGAAGGTGAGCCAGAACGGAAACCCGGTCCACCAGCCGATCATCACCAGCCCGGGCAGGACGAACACGACCGAGGCAAGCGCGCCGGCGGCCGAGGCCACCGTCTGGACGATGTTGTTCTCCTGGATCGTGGCGCCCTTGAAGCCGCGCAGAACGGCCATCGAGATGACCGCCGCCGGGATCGACGAGGCGAAGGTCAGCGCCGCCTTCAGCCCGAAATAGACATTGGCCGCGGTGAAGACGGCCGTAATCAGCGCGCCGAGGACGAGTCCACGGAGAGTGAGCTCCCTGCGCGGAACGGAAGATGCTGGCGGTGGACCGGAAGTCATCGGAACGCTTCGGCGGAACTCCGGTCGACGCAACCGGCCTCAGCCGGAAGGGACGGGAATCCCTGGACCGCGCTGCCGAGGCTCGGGCGGCACCTTGCCCGCATTCGCGGCGGTACGCCAGATGCGACCGGCTACTTTCCGTGCATGCGCTGTTCGCTGGCCATCGGACGCCGGCTGGCGTCCCAGGCGCCATGCCATTCGATGGCGCCGTCGATGGGCAGCGGGCGGCTGAACCGATAGCCCTGGAGCGAGCTCGCGCCGAGCCGCGACAGGGCGATATCCGCCTCGGCGGTCTCCACGCCCTCGGCGACGCATTCGAGGTTCAGGTTGCGGGCGAGGCCGACCACCGAGTTGATGATCGACATCGAATCCGCATTCGGCAGGCGCAGCACGAACGACTTGTCGATCTTGAGCTCGGAGAAGGGCATCTTCTGCAAGGCCTTGAGCGTCGAATAGCCGGTCCCGAAATCGTCCATCGCAAGCGCGAAGCCCTTCAACCTGAGCCGCGCCAGGATGTCGATCGTGCGGCCGGGATCGGACGTTGCGACACTCTCCGTGATCTCGAAGCAGATGGCACTGTGCGGCAGCCTGGCCTGCTCGACCAGCCCGGCCACGCGGTCGGGAAAATCGAGATCGCGCAGGTTGACCCCCGACACGTTGACCGAGATCGGGGCCTCGCAGCCGCGTTCGGCCAGCCGCCGATACTTGTCGACCGCGGTCTTCACGCCCCAGAATGTCAGGTAATCGATGGTCGCCTCGTCCTGCTCCGCAGCAGGAATGAACGAATCCGGCGTGACCGTCCCCAATTCGGGATGATGCCAGCGGATCAGGGCCTCGTACCGCCTGATCTCCCGGTCGAGCGAGCCGACGATCGGCTGGAGGAACAGGTCCATCTCGCCGAGGCTGAGGCCCGACAGCACGGCATCGGCGGTGATGGCGTCGGCCGGCGCCGCGTCGCGGCTCCTCGACCCCGCCGATGTTTGGCCGACCTCGCCTTCGAGGACCCCGAGCACCTCGCGCAACCGAGAGATGCGAACCGGCTTCTCCAGCGCCGCGGATACGAACAGCCCCAGCGACTCCCCGAGCTGGCGTGCGCTTTCGAGCACGCGGGCGTCGAACCCGCTCAAAAGAACGATCGGTCCTTCGAACCCCACGGTGCGCAGGAAACGCAGCTGCTCGATGCCGTCAGCCCTTCCGAGCTGCAGATCGAGCGTAATCGCGTCCGGTGGATTTGCCGTGAAATTCGCGCGGAACTCGGTCTCGGTGATTGCCGTATCGACGGTCCATCCGCGATCCCGAGCAACCGTCGCGATGAAGGTCACGATCCCGCGTTCATCATCCAGTACAAGTAGGCGCATTCCCCGCTCTCCGGCTTGCCGGTCGCCCATCGGCCCTCCAGGGCGCCGTTACATCTCGGAAGTTAACCCTATTCAAGGTTGATCCCAGATTCGTCAACATGGGCAATACATTGGAAGGATGCCACTGAAATTTGATAAACTTTTAGGTGATTTCCTACAACACACTGTTTTTGGGGATAATCCTAGGGTCGGGTTGTACTGAACGGTCTCTTACACATTTGTGATGCCCGGCGAGATCACCGTCGATCGCCTTCGTCCAGTGACAAAAGCGAGGCATTCCCACCCGCCGCGGTGGTATCCGTCGATACCACACGCTCGGCCGCAAACCGTGCGAGGTAGCGCGGTCCGCCGGCTTTCGGGCCGGTTCCGGAGAGACCCTCGCCGCCGAACGGCTGCACG
>DATGFU010000459.1:0-9283 GCA_035308865.1 Allostellaceae bacterium
CGACGGCGCAAACCGGGCGTCCGCGCCCAGCCCCGCCTCGCCGGCCACGTCGTCGGGGATCCAGCTCCGATACGAGGCCGCATGGAACGGCACCGCGCGCATCAGCCCGATGAGCGCCCAGGCGATGCCAGCCGGCCCGGCGACCGCGGAGTCGGCACCCAGCACGTCGAGCTGCGCCTCGATCAGCCGTGTCGAGGTCGCCTCGGCATAGGCCAGCAGCTCGTCCATCGTCGCCGGCGGCGTGGGATCGAGATCGCGCTCGCGGCCGTCGATCAGCGCGTCGAGCCGCTCGCGGCGGATGGCGTGGGCGCGGATCGCCTCGGCCAGCGGGGTGGCGACCTCGTGGCGACGCACCGGGCCGTCTCCATAGGCCTCCGCGACCGCCTCGCGCCACCAGGCGAGGCGGATCTGGCCCAGCATCGGCTGCGTCACCGTCTCGCGCACCCGGGCCACCTCCAGGTTGAAGGCCAGGAGCGCCCACAACGCCGGCCGATGCGCGGCTGGCGCGAAGAGGGTCGCGAGGAACCGGTCGCGGTCGTGCCGCCGGATCCGCTCGACGGCGGGGCTGTCAAGGCTCAGCACAGGGCGCCCCGCGCGGTTGTCCTCGGAAGTTCCTGTGCTATGGTGAGACAAAGTGGCGCGGGGCCACGGTGCGCGAGAGGGGAGAACATGAAGAACCCATTGGATTCCTTGGGACAGACCGTGGCGCTGGGCTTCGTGCTCACGCTGATCGTCGCCTTTCTCATCCCGATCATCAGCCAGTAGACGCAGGAGGGAATCGCCATGGAGATCCTCTCGTCACAGGCCTATTGGGTCTTCTTCTTCCGCTGGTTGCACATCCTCAGCGGGATCATGTGGATCGGGCATCTCTGGTATTTCAATTTCACCCAAGCGCCGACCGTTCCCAAGATCCCGATGGAGCTCCGGCCGGCAATCACCAAATTCATCCTGCCGGAGGCGCTGTTCTGGTTCCGCTGGAGCGCCTTTGCGACATGGGTGACCGGGCTCATTGTCGGCGGGCTCAGCGGCTGGCTGGTGCCGGCGATCATGCTGGGCGTCGGCTCGGGCAGCCAGCACGTGACCGCGATCGGCATCGGCATGTGGCTCGGCACGATCATGCTGTTCAACGTCTGGATCATCATCTGGCCGAACCAACGGAAGGTGATCGGCCTTGTCCAGGCGGACGACGCCGGCAAGAAGGCGGCGGCGCGCCGGGCCTCCCTGGCCTCCCGCGTCAATACGCTCCTGTCGATCCCCATGCTCTATTGCATGGCTGCAAACCATTTCTACACCTAGACGCGGACGCGCAGCCGTTCAAAGGAACGGGGCCGCGAGGCCCCGTTTTTCGTTGTGGATCCGGCTCCGCCGGGATCCTTGAACCCCTAACCTCCCGAGGATGGCCATGGCTTTCGAACTCCCCCCGCTGCCCTATCCCCACAACGCGCTCGAACCCCACATGTCGACGCGTACGCTCGAGTTTCATCACGGCAAGCATCACCAAGCCTACTACACGGCCCTGAACGGGCTGGTCGGCGACGGCCCGCTTGCCCACAAGTCGCTCGAGGAGATCATCCGCGAGACTTGGCAGAAGGACGACAAGGTCGGCATCTTCAACAACGCCGCCCAGGCGTGGAACCACAACCTGTTCTGGCCGATGATGAAGCCGAACGGCGGCGGAGCGCCGACGGGCGACGTCGCGGGCGCGATCGACCAGTCCTTCGGCAGCCTCGACAAGTTCAAGGAGCAGTTCAAGGCGGCGGGCGTCGGGCAGTTCGGCTCGGGCTGGGCCTGGCTGGTCCACGAGAACGGCAAGCTCGCGATCAAGAAGACGCCCAACGGCGTCAACCCGCTGGTCGTCGGCGGCACGACGCTGCTCGGCTGCGACGTGTGGGAGCACTCCTACTATCTCGACTACCAGAACCGGCGCGCGGACTACCTCCAGGCGTTCCTCGACCACCTGGTGAACTGGGACTTCGTCGCCCAGCAGCTCGCCAAGGCGGGGCGCTGAACCCCTCCCCCCCCGGCCCCCTCCCGCAAGGGGAGGGGGTGATCGCGAATTCCCCCTCCCCTTCGCGGGAGGGGGTTGGGGGAGGGGGCGTCTCCCCCGCCGCTCATCTTTCTGATAAGTCCAATAGAACGTCGCCGACTCGCCCGCCGAGGAGAGAGTGGAGCCCCTGCTCGTTGCCCTCGACCGGGTGACCAAGCGCTTTGCCAGCGGCACGCTGGCGCTCGACGGCGTCGATCTCGCGCTGCAGCCGGGCGAGTTCCTGAGCCTGCTCGGGCCCTCGGGCTGCGGCAAGAGCACGATCCTCCGCATCATCGCCGGCCTCGCGCGGCCGAGCGCCGGCAGCATCGTTCGGCCTGACGGCCTCGAGATCGGGTTCGTCTTCCAGGAGCCGACGCTCATGCCCTGGGCGCGGGTCATCGACAATGTTCGCCTGCCGTTGGACCTGAAGCGAGCGTCGGGTGCCGAGGCGCAGGCGCAGGCGGCGCTGGAGCTGGTCGGACTCGGCGGCTTCGCCCGCGCCTTCCCGCGCGAGCTGTCGGGCGGCATGAAGATGCGGGTCTCGATCGCCCGCGCGCTCGTCACGAGGCCCAGCCTTCTCCTCATGGACGAGCCCTTCGCGGCGCTCGACGAGATCACGCGGCTCCGGCTCGACGACGAGCTCCTGGCGCTCTGGCGGTCGCAAGGCACCACCATCGTCTTCGTCACCCACAGCGTCTTCGAGAGCGTCTATCTGTCGAGCCGGATCGCCGTCGTCGCCAAGCGGCCCGGCCGCATCGCCGAGACGATCGCGGTGGAGGGGCCGGTGCCGCGCGGCGGGTTCCGCCTCTCGCCCGAGTACAATGCGCAATGCGCCGCCGTCTCTGCCGCGCTCGACCGAGCCTCCGCATGAGCCGGTGGCTGCCGCCGCTGGTGCTCGGCCTGGCCGTCCTTGCGGCCTGGGAGGCGGCGGTCGATCTCGCGCGCATCCCGCCCTATATCGTGCCGGCGCCGAGCCGTGTGCTGGAGGCGCTGGTGGCCGACTGGCCGATCCTCGGCCCGTCGCTCGTGTTTACGCTGAAGACCACCGTGCTGGCGCTGCTGGCGGCGGTGATCGGCGGCGGCGGGCTCGCCCTTCTCTTCGCGCAATCGAAGACCCTGGAGCGGGCGCTCTTGCCCTACGCGATCATCCTGCAGGTGACGCCGATCGTGGCGGTGGCGCCGCTGATCATCGTCTGGGTCGACAACCGGCTGGTGGCGCTCCTGATCTGCGCCTGGATCGTGGCCTTTTTCCCGATCCTCGCCAACACGACGGTGGGGCTCGGCAGCGCCGACCGCAACCTCGCCGACCTCTTCCGCCTCTACGGCGCCAGCCGCTGGCAGGTGCTGTGGCGGCTCCGCGTCCCCTCGGCGCTGCCCTATTTCTTCGCGGGGCTCCGCGTCTCGGGCGGGCTGTCGCTGGTCGGCGCCGTGGTGGCCGAGTTCGTCGCGGCCTCGGGCGGCGAGGAGACCGGGCTCGCCTATCGCATCTTCGAGGCGGGCTACCGGCTCGACGTGCCGCGGATGTTCGCCGCCCTCGTGCTGGTGAGCCTGAGCGGCATCGCCATCTACGCGCTCCTGTCGCTCGTGGCCTGGCTGTCGCTCCGCCGCTGGCACGAGAGCGCACGCTCGGCGGAGGAGTGATCAGCGTCGAGCCTCTCGTCACCGATTCTTCATCCACGGTATAATAATCCTGCAAGGCGGAGGCGGGACCGTCGGAGGAACGCGCACATGTCGAACCATCAAGCGGAGTGGAGCGCCGCCAAGTCGGCATTCTTCAAGCAGGGGCTCAGCGGCCAGGACGTGCCGCCCGAGATCGTGATGACCCTGAGCCAGGGCAAGGATCTGGGCCCGGCGCTCAAGAAGTTCGACGCGGCCGACTCCTACGAGAAGCGGATCAAGACCGTCCCCGACGTCCTCAAGGCCAAGGACGAGTACCTCAAGGACATTGCCGACGCGATCGGCAGCAAGGCCGCCACGCCCAAGGGCAAGAAGGCGCTCGGCGAGCTGCACAAGTCGCTCCGCGACATCTGGCTGGCGGTCGACCAGGAATCGCAGCCGCCGCGGCCCAGCGGCCAGTTTGTCTCGGCCTATCGCATCCGGCAGTTCAATCTCGCCGCCGGGGTGAAGCCGGAGATGCTGAAGGTCGACCCGGTCCTCGTGGACGTCGAGGTCGAGGTCGACAAGGTGTTCAAGCACCTCCTCGATGCCGGCGAGGTCGGTTTCCGGACGCAGGTGCTGGGCGACGTGGCGAAGGAGGAGCTGGAGAAGATCGGCGATGCCTTCCAAGCCACCATCATGAAGGTCGACGAGACGATCAAGAAGGACCCCTCCTGCCTCGAGGCCAAGACGAAGGAGGCGAACGAGGTCCTGCAATATTACCGCAAGCTGGTCGAGGACCGGGTCACCGCGGCGGTCCGCGCCGAATGGGACCGCTATCTCCAGAACAAGAAGTACCTCGACACCTTCAAGACCAACACGAAGATGAAGGTGGTGCTGGGCACGATCGGCGCCGGCGTCGCCATCGCGTCCGCGGCCATGAGCTTCGGCGTCTGCTGGATGAACATCCTGGCCGCGGCCAAGGGACTCGCGGAGGTGGCGAAGACGATCAAGACGGCCAGCGAGAGCATCGACACGACCTACAGGAAGCTCCTCGACGACATGGACCATGTCAGCGAGCTCAACACCAAGCGCGAGAAGGGAAAGGAAAAGGGGGGCAAGAGCCAGAAGGGCTCGAAGGCGCTCGAGGCCGCAAAGGAGCTGGCGGCCGGCTTGATGCCGCTCACCAAGGACATGCTCAAGACGGCGAGCTCTATCGACGCGCGCTGCATCCAGTTCTCGGGCCAGGTGTCCGAACTGGAGTCCGAGGCCGACAAGCTGTCCGGCCGGCTCGAGATCATGACCAAGAATCTTTCCGATCTGCCGAACCGGCTGCTCAGCACCGAGCAGATCAACCTCAACCGGCGGATGGACAAGGCGCTCAAGCAGATGTTCGAGCAGATCGCCGACCTGTACAAGCGGGCGCGGGCCGCCGATGCGTTTGCCGCCCGGGCACGCAAGGCGGTGGCGACGCTCAAGCAGAACGACAGCTGGACCGCCGGCACCGCCGAGAAGCTCGCGAGCTGGGGCACTAAAGGCGTGGCCTTGGGGGCGCTCGTCAACTTCGTGGCGGAGTGCGCCAACCACGGCAAGGCGCTGATCCCGTCATAGCGGCATTCCGTCCGGCTTCGCACCCGCCACCAATGCGGGCTTGCGGGTGCCATGTTCGATGCCTAGCCTCCTCGTCGCGACAGCGAGGGACGGTCGGCGATGGACATGACGGGCGAGTACCGGATCGCGGCGCCGCGGGCCAAGGTATGGGCCGCGCTCAACGATCCCGAGGTGCTGCGCCAGGCCATCCCCGGCTGCGACGAAATCGAGAAGCTGTCGGACACCGAGATGACCGCCAAGGTCACCGCCAAGGTCGGGCCGGTGAAGGCGAAGTTCGGCGGCAAGGTCACGCTCAGCGATATCGACCCGCCCAACGGCTACACGATCTCGGGCGAGGGCAGCGGCGGTGCCGCCGGCTTCGCCAAGGGCGGCGCCGATGTCCGGCTCGCCGAGGCGAACGGCGAGACGGTGCTCTCCTACACGGTTCGCGCCAATGTCGGCGGCAAGCTGGCGCAGATCGGCTCGCGCCTCATCGACGCCACGGCGCGCAAGATGGCCGACGAGTTCTTCGGCAATTTCGCGGCGCTGGTCGCGACGCCCGCCGCGCCCGGCGAGCCGGCGCCGGAAGCGTCGCCGCCCGAGACCGCGCCCTCCGATCTGCCGCCCGAGCCGGTGACGATCGGCACCGCCGCCCCGGCGCCCGAAGGCGCGCCGTCCGCCGGCCTCCATCCGGCAATCTGGATCGTCGGCCTCATCGTCATCGTCGCGGTGCTGCTGTGGTTTTTTGCCCGATGAACAGGCCGGCGGATTGCGCTTCGCTTATCCGCCCTACAGGCGCCGTAGGGCGGATAAGCGAAGCGCAATCCGCCTGTCACGAACCAAGGAGCTGACCGCATGACCGAGATTTCGCTGACCGTGAACGGCAAGGCGGTCGCCGCCACGGTCGAGCCGCGCACGCTGCTCGTGCAGCTCCTGCGCGAGACCCTGCGGCTCACCGGCACCCATGTCGGCTGCGACACCAGCCAGTGCGGCGCCTGCGTCATCCATGTCGACGGCATCTCGGTGAAGAGCTGCACGCTGCTTGCCGTGCAGGCCGACGGCGCCGAGGTCACGACCATCGAGGGCCTGGCCGACGGCGACAGGCTCCACCCGATGCAGGAGGCGTTCCGCGAGCATCACGGGCTCCAATGCGGCTTTTGTACCCCCGGCATGGTGATGAGCGCGGTCGACCTGGTGCGGGTGAACCCCACGCCCTCGGAGCAGGAGATCCGCCACTGGCTGGAGGGCAATCTCTGCCGCTGTACCGGCTACCACAACATCGTGAAGGCGATCGCCGCCGGGGCCGAGGCGATGCGCGGCGCGGCCCGTGGCTGACGGCATCTGAGGGATCCCATGTACGAGTTCCAGTACCACGCCCCCGCCTCGCTGCGGGACGCCGTCGCCGCGCTGAAATCTGCCGAGGACGGCAAGCTCGTGGCCGGCGGCATGACGCTGATCCCGACCCTGAAGCAGCGCCTCGCCCGGCCGAGCGACCTGATCGACCTCGCGAAGCTTCCCGAGCTCAAGGGGATCCGCCGCGACGGCGCCGCGGTCGTCATCGGCGCCATGACGCCGCACGCGACGGTGGCGGCCTCCGATATCGTCGCAGGCGCCATCCCCGCGCTCGCCCGACTTGCCGGCGGCATCGGCGATCCCGCGGTGCGCCATCGCGGCACGATCGGCGGCTCGATCTCGAACAACGATCCCGCCGCCGACTACCCGGCCGCCCTGTTGGCGCTGGGTGCCACGGTTATCACTAACGAGCGCGAGGTCGCGGCGGAGGATTTCTTCACCGGCCTCTTCGAGACCGTGCTGGCGCCGGCCGAGATCGTGACATCCGTACGCTTCCCGATCCCGGAGACATCCGCCTACGAGAAGTTCCGCAACCCCGCCTCGCGCTACGCCATTGTCGGCGTCTACGTCGCCAAGGGCGGCTTCGGCGTGAGGGTCGCTGTCACTGGTGCCGGCCCGGGCGTCTTCCGCCTGCCCGAGTTCGAGGCCGCGCTGACCGCCGATTTCCGGCCGGAGGCGGTGGCTGGGCTCAAGGTGGATGCGGGCGGCCTCAACAGCGACATCCACGCCAGCGCCGAATACCGGGCGCATCTGGTGACGGTGATGGCGAAACGCGCGGTGGCGCAGATCGTGTGAGATGATGTGACAGTCGCTTTCGACGATGACTCCGCTACCGACAGCCTCTACATCTGGCTCCGGGCCGGCGAAGCCGTCGATAACCGCATCGCGGGCGACGATGTGGTGATCGATATCGGCCACGACGGGGAACCGGACGGCTACGACATCCAGCACGCGAGCCGACATGCGGACGTGATTGCCCAGGCGCTGGGCTTGCTTCACCGGCGCCATGCGGCGTGATCGAGTTCCACTTGCTTGGAGTCTTGCGAGGTGGCACCGCAATACCCACGCTCGATACTATCCTTCAGGGTTGCACCGTCGACAGGCGGGCCGCGGAACGCGGTCCTGACGGGGATGCAGTGAATCTCCTCGTCGTGCCTCCTCCACGGTCAGCGCGACATACTTCCCCCACTTCCGACAGTTGTTCCGCTCTCCGCTGATCGATGGGCAGCTCGCCTTGTGCAGGCACCCGCCTTTGGGCGCCAACTCAAGGACGAACCCCTGGGCGCCATATTCCCGAAGCCAATTCCGGTACTCAACTGAACTTGCTTCACTGCCTGCGGGATCGACATCAAAATGTAGCGGCATTGCCTCTCTCCTGGCCGGCAATTCGTCGCCCGGATGAGGCGGCTCCCCGCCCTCCCGGCGCAGCAGTGCGCGAAACGCCTCCCGGTCGCCCCGACCGCTCCGGCCGGTGAAGAAGGTGGCTGTCCGCAGCGCCGCCAGCTTCTCCGCGACAGCGCTCGCCACGAATTGATTGAGGCTGGTGCCATCCTCGGCGGCCAGCCGCTCCGCTTCCGTCTTGACCGATACCGGCAGGCGCAGGGGGTAGGTCGAAGTCTTCGCACTCATTTGCGCACCTTCTCCAGAGCTTCGCCCGGCAGCAGCACGGGCAGGCCAAATCGATCGGCCGCCGGGACGTAGTGCCGGCGGTTGAACGTGACGAGCGCCTCTGCCCGCCCGTTCACGGCCGCTTCGAGCACCATCTCGTCGGCCGGGTCGTGGAGCTGAGGGCGCCAAAGAAACCAGGCGTCGACGGGCACCACAAGCTCGGCCAAGCGGTCGAAGACGATCGCCAGCTCGGCCGCTCGCAGCCCACTTGCGAGCAGATGCTCAGGCCGATGGCATACCGCTTCGTATTCCAGGAACAGCGGTACCGTTGCCAACATTTCGGCCAATCCGTCATCGATCGAGAGCAGCAACGCCGCGGATGCCCCCCTCGGGCTGCGTAGGGCCGCAACGATCACATCCGTATCGAGCACCAATCGCATCAAATTTTGATATCACACCACAGGCGATATCACATGGGTGTTCGGCGTGCTTCCGCAAGTGACCGAACAATGGGTTCGGGAGGGCTCCGGTGCGAGTGCACCTGACTCCACCCGCACGCGACGGCGGATGAGTCCTGCACGCACGCCGTCTGCGCATTCGGGCTGAAGCACCCCGCCACGCGCTCTGATGGGGCGGTCATCTGTCCGCCTGATCGTGCCGCGTCGGATCGGGTCCAATCCCGAGCCATGTCCGCCGCCGCACCCACGCCCGAATCCGACGAAGACCGCACCGAGCGGCATCTGCGGATGCTGCGCCGGATGGCCGAGATCGGGATGGATCTGCTGGAGACGGTGCGGGAGCAGGCCGAGACGGAACCGCCTCCCGACCCCACGGCCCTCGGCAACGCCTTTGCCCGCATCTCCCGCGCGGTGCGCCAAACCATGGTCCTCGAAGCCAGGATCGCCGAGGAGCGCCGCACGCGCACAGCCGAGGCGCCCCGCCCCACCGATTACAGCCCGATGTTGGAGGCCGTCGAGAGGCACCGCAAGGAGGACCGGAGGGCCAAGGTCCGCGCCAGGGTCGCCAAGGCGATCCAGCGCGAGGCGGAGGCAAACGAGGTCGAGGACCTCGCCGCCGATCTCCTCGAACGCCTCGACGACGACGACATCG
>DATGFU010000460.1:0-5929 GCA_035308865.1 Allostellaceae bacterium
CCCGACGAGATGCGCGGCCGCGTCGGTGCGGTGAACTCCATCTTCATCGGCACCTCGAACCAGCTGGGCGAGTTCGAATCCGGCGTCACCGCCGCCTGGTTCGGCACCGTGCCGGCCGTGCTGATCGGCGGCATCGGCACGCTCGTGGTGGTCGGGCTGTGGGCGCTGCTCTTCCCCGGACTGCGCGGGGTCGATCGACTCGATGCCGAGGCGCCGGCCGCCTGACGGTCAGCGCGGCCAGTCGACGATCCGGTCGGGGAGATCCGCCTCGTCGACCTCCTCCTCGCTGACCACGCGGTGGCGCACCGAGATGCCCGCCTCGTGCACGGTGGCGCGGCGGCCCGAGACGAGCGGGTGCCACCAGGCGAGCTCCCGGCCCTCCGCCAGCACGCGATAGGCGCAGGTGCCGGGCATGAAGTTCAGCGCGGCGATGTTGTCCGCCGTGACCTTCACGCAGTCCGGCACAAGCTTCTGGCGGTCGCGGTAGCGCCGGCACCGGCAGGTCTTGAGGTCCAGCAGCTTGCAAGTGACGTCCGTGTGGAAGATCCGGCCGGTGTCCTCGTCCTCGAGTTTCAGCACGCAGCACCGCCCGCAGCCGTCGCACAGCGACTCCCACTCGCGCTCGGTCATCTCGGCCAGCGTCTTGGTGCGCCAGAAGGGCTCGTCGGTCATGGCGGGGAGTGTAGCGGAAAACGGTTAGAAGCCGATACCGGACGACGCGTCCTCATCCGATCCGCCAGCTTGAACCTGCCCGGCGCCCATGCGCGCAATCCATGCCGGCACGGGAGCCTTGGCGATGGAACAGGCGCCGAAGACAATCATCGTTTTCTTCGACCTCCTCGGCGTCTTCGAGGAGTTCACGCTCGTCGACCAGATCGCCTTCGAGGTCGCGATGGTCCGGCCGGACTCCTCCTATGCCGAGGAGGGCGTGCGCGCCCTGAACCGCCTGATGCGGACGTGGCGAGAGGCGGGCCATGCAGTCTTCCTCGTCTGCATCTCCGGCGTCCGAACCGAGTTCACCCGCGAAAGCCTCGACGACTACCTGCTCGCGCGCGGCTTCGAGCGCGAAACGCTGCGGCTCCACCCGCGCCACAACACGCCGAAGCCCAACGATTCAGAGGACGCGCCGCCCGCGACCAAGGGCGACGAGGTGGCGAGCTGGCTGGAACACAATCCCTGCGACGCCTGGGTCGTCTTCGACGACTTCAACGACGGCTATCGCAAGGGCGCCTTCGTCTATGTGGATGCGGCGCTGGGCCTTAGCGCCGAGAATGTCGAGCTGGCCAGGGCCTATGTCGACCGGCAGCTCACGGCTCCGGCCGATCGCCGCTGACCTCCTCGCGGTATGCGACGAAGGCCTCCAGCCGATACCCGGGATAGAGGAGATAAGAATAGAGGAACCCGCCGGTCTCGGGCGACTTCTCCGAGGTCTCCCGCCAGGACTCGACCGACCCCTTCAGAACGCGCAGCCGGCGGCCGGGATCGATCGGCTCGTTGTAGAAATCGACGACCTGGGCGAGGCTGTCGGCGGTCCGGAAGCAGATCGCCCGGAGCGTGTGCCGGTCGTTTCCGATCTCGACGCAAGAAGTATACTCACGGTTCGGATAGACGAGCTTCGGCGGTATCTCGGAGAGGTCGCAGGCGATCGGGCGCACCGTCGCGTTCTCCGCCTCCGCCTGCGGGATCAGCATGCGGTTCTCGCCGTCCTTCAGCCAGTAGAGCGGCACCCGGCCGCTGAACTCGGTGTCGAAGGCGAGGCCGGGATTGCGGGCGAAGAGCGAGGCCAGGACCGGATCGTTCTTCTTCGCCCATTCCTCGACGCTGACCGACCGCGTCCTGCCGAGCACGAAAATGACGATCGCCACCGCGGCGCCGGCACCCAGCATCACCAGGATCAGCAGCGGCACCCTCACCGTCTCCCCCGAACCGGCCGGCCGAAACCGCCGGCGAGAATAGCACCTTTGCCGCGCGCAGGCTTGCCAATCGGTCGTCGCCGCCGCACATCTCCGCGGCCATGATCCTCTCGCCGATCGCGCCCGACGACATCGACACGGTGCTCGCCCGCTACCGGGCGACGCTGCCCGAGACGGGGACTGTGCGCGCGGTCTTCGAGCGGATCGCCGCCAGCCTCGCTGCGCCGGGACCCGACGAGGCCATCCGCCATCGCGACGCCGTCGCACTCACGAACCGTTTCGGCATGGCGCCGCTCGACGAGCCGCCGGAGCGCGGCTTCTCCTGGGACGGCGCGCGCGTCAGGACCGTGACCGAGCCTGCGGTGCTAATCCACGAGGTGGCGCACTACCAACTGGCGAGCCCGGCGCGCCGGCAACTCCCGGATTTCGGCCTTGGCGCCGGACCGGAGACAGGGTGCGTCGCCGAGGCGGACCGCTCTCGCGTGCTCGGTGACGCGGCGCGCGAGATCGAGGAGCAGATGGCCTCGCTGCTGGGCGTGTTGTGGGAGGTCGAGCTCGGCCATCCCGGCATCGAGGCCTTCCAGGAGCAGAACTGGCTCGAAGGCGCCGGCCGCGCGGGCACCGCCCGGTTCTTCGCCGAGACGTTGGCGCGGCTGATCAACTGGCAGGTGGTCGACGCGGCGGGCCGGCCGCTCGAGACGGTCAGGATCCGGCCGGACGCGTAAGCTCCAGCACGCCGATATCGACGGCGTCGCGCACGCTCACCAGCCGCGCCGGGGCATCGCCGACGCATTCGATCCTGACCTCGCCGGCGCGCTCCAGCACCTGCCCTATGGCGGCGAAGCGCTCGCTGTCATGCGGGTATTCGGCCCAACCGACCAGCCGCCGTTCGCCCTCGACGAGGATGGGCGACATGCAGGTCTCGGACGCCGCATGGGGGTATGCCCGCCGCTCGGCGAGGTGCAGCGCGGTGCACACCGTCCAGCCCGTGCCGAGCAGCAGGACCCGCGCATCGAGCGCATAGAGCCGCGCCAGCGGCGAGGCTTCGCCGAACGGATCGTCGAGCGCGTGCGGCTCCAGGATCTCGGCGGCGAGCCGGCCGGCGGCGGCGAACGAGCAGACCGGGTGCGCGCTCCGCAGCACGCCCGGCCAGGTGCGGAAGAGCTCCGCCACCACGCCGAGCTGGAAGGTCGGCGTCCGCGCGGGATCGTAGGCCGGCATCGCCGCCTGCACCGTGTCGACCCAGTCGGGCGGGATGGCGGGAAAGCGCCAGCTGCCGGGATCTGTGAGGTCCGCGGTCTGGGCCGGCATGACGAGCGTTCCGCGCGGCCCGACCACGTCAAGCAGCGCCTCGATCACTGTGAGGGCGCCGCCCGCCACGTAGCCGATCGTGCTCAGCGACGTATGCGCGATCACGGCGTCGCCGCGGCGCAGGCCGAGCGCCGACAGCTCGACCGCCAGCGATCCTCTGGTATGCGGCCGGCTGGAGTGGCGGATGACGTCGTCGAGCGACACTTTTGCTTCCGGAAAGCTCTTGCGGTCGGGTGCCGCGAGCGACACACGATGACCGGGAGCCTGTCAAGCAGGAGGGAAGCTGGAAATGGCGGACATCAAGGATCCGGGCAAGCTGAGCGAGGCCGAATGGGCCGAGCGGCTCACCCCCGAGCAGTACCAGGTGCTGCGCCGCAAGGGCACCGAGCGGGCCGGCACTCACCCGCTCAACCACGAGCATCGCGAGGGCGTCTATCATTGCGCCGCCTGCGGCACTCCGCTCTACCGCTCCGACCGCAAGTTCGAGAGCGGCAGCGGCTGGCCGAGCTTCTGGGACCCGCTTCCGGGCGCGATCGCGACCCATCGCGATACCTCGCATGGCATGACCCGGACCGAGGTCACCTGCGCCGCCTGCGGTGGTCACCTCGGCCATGTCTTCGAGGACGGGCCGCGCCCGACCGGGTTGCGCTACTGCATGAACGGAACGGCCCTCGACTTCCGTAAGACCGAGTAGCGCACGGCCCCGAGACCGGATGGACATGCCCGGTCGTCCGGGCTATGCCGGCGTCTGGCCAAGGGGGAGATTGTCCATGCAGGCTAGGACTTGGGGCACTGCCGCCGCCATCGGCTTCTGGGCGACCGGCGCGCTCGCAGGCGTGCAGATTACGAGCGAGATGAC
This sequence comes from Allostellaceae bacterium, assembly GCA_035308865.1. Classification (GTDB taxonomy): domain Bacteria; phylum Pseudomonadota; class Alphaproteobacteria; order ATCC43930; family CGMCC-115725; genus DATGFU01. The sequence continues at coordinate 4,084 of DATGFU010000460.1, forward strand.
GTTTCTCGGCGACAACAAGACGACCACGAGCACGATGTCGCTGGCCCCGCAGGGCGTCCGCGTCGAAGTCGACCAGCATGTGATGCTGTTCCAGGCCGACGGCGGCAAGGTCTACATGCTGGACCCGAAGAACCAGACCTATTTCGACTTCTCCGGCGTCCAGCACGCGGCGCAGTCCGACATGGTGCAGCAGCGCCTCGCCAACCTGCCGCCCGAGCAGCGGCAGAAGGTCGAGGCGATGATGGCGGCGCATGGCGCGCCGGGCGCGGCGCCGGCCGCTCCCCTCGCGCCGGCAACCTTCGAGAAGGGCGAGAGCAAGACGGTCGGCAGCTGGTCCTGCACCGTCTACCACGAGAGCCGCGGGGGTAAGCACACGGCCGATCTCTGCATGGTGCCGATCGCCGGCGTCGGGCTCACCGCCGCCGACATCGCGCCGCTTAAGAGCTTTGCCGAGACGATGGGCAAGACGATGCAAGGGCCGCGGCAGCAGGACGTGACGGAACGCTTCGATTTCGATGCCCAGACGAAGGCGATCGGCTTCGTCGGCATGCCGGTTGAGGTGACGACTTTCCGAGATGACCAGCCGCGGACGCGCACGACCTTCAAGACAATCGACCATGTCGACCTGCCGGCCGATCAGTTCCAGATCCCCGCCGGCTACACGCCGCGCCCGATGATGGGCGGCGGCCCGCCCGGCGGGGCAGCCCAGTAGGAGACGCGCTCAGCCGGCGCGGTTCGAGGCCTCGAACAGGCCCAGCACCTTGTCGACGTCGTAGGGTCCCTCGACCAGAGTCTCGGGATCCCATTCGCTGCGCTCGGTCGCGAAGAAGTCGCCGCCATAGATGTGAATGGCGCCGGTGAGCTTCGCGACCGGGTTGGTCACCGAATGGATGATGTCGCGGCCGAGCGGCTCGACGTCGCCGACCGACAGCGCGCGGGCGCCGGCTGCCTCGATGCGACGGCCGGCCTCCGGGAGCCTGCGCCAGAAGATGTTGTCCTCGCGGCCGGTATAGATGCCGATCACCGCCCACATCCGGTGATTGTGGGGCATCAGCGTCATGTACGGGCCCCAGATCACGTTGAGCACCGTGAGATCCGGGGCACGATGGAGTGCCGTCATGGCGGCCCGCCGCGGCTCGCCGAGCGCCGCCATCACCTCGCCCGGAGCGGCCATGGCGCGTGCCGTGACCTCGCGCACCGCGCGCGACGGATGCGGGTCGCCCAGCGCCGACCGGCAATCTTCGACAAAGCGATCGAGATCGAAGGCCATGGCCCCTCCCTGCGTAGGGTTGGCTACTCTATCCGGAGCCGCCGATAGGAAGCTACGGCGCAAACGAGTGGCGGTTGCGCCGGTGCCGGGGCGGCGCGATAATGCCGGCTTCGGCGAGGGCGCGGCGCATGAGCGAAGGCAATGGACACGATATCGGGGCGGTCTACCAGCTGGTAGCGACGGTCGCCGCTGATGCGCGCGAGTTTCGGGCGGAGATGCGTGCGTTCCAGGCCGATACGCGCCGCGAATTCAGCAATGTGAAGCATGATATCGCTTCATTGCGCCAAGCCGTCACCGAGTATCACGCGTCCGTGCTCGGACACGGGATCCTGATCAGCGAGCTTGAAGAGCCCGTCCGCCGGATCGAGCGGCACCTGAAGCTGCCACCGGCGGCAGCATAGTGTCCCCTACTCCGCCGCCTGTGCCGGCCGCCATCCGATCTCGTGCAGGCAGCGGTCGATCCACTGCTTGGTCAGCTTCTCCTGGACGCCGTTCTGGCTGAGGCGCTGGCGGAGATTGGTGAAATCGACCCGGTCGAGGTCCTGGTCCTGGTTGAAGCAGGAGAAGACCGTGGTC
>DATGFU010000461.1:0-4912 GCA_035308865.1 Allostellaceae bacterium
CTCGACCTTGGAGCGGTTCATCTCCGCGGTGTGGCGGGCGATCACGCCCGTCTTGTAGATCACCCGGTGGTCGGTCACCGCCAGCTCCGTCGAGCCCCGCCGGATCGCAGCACCCAGCCAGGCGATGATGCCGATGACGCCCAGCACCACCGCGGCGATCAGCAGGGCCGCCTGGATCTCGCCGTCCGCGACATAGAAGGTCCCGCCCAGGCACAGGGCGGCCAGGATCAGCGTCAGGATGGACCGCGAGAACACCAGCCAGTGCAGCCGGCTCCGGCACAGCACCGTCTCGCCGGGTTGCAGCACTCTGTCGACATAGGCCATGGCCGGTTCTCCCTCGCGATGGGAACATCGCCACCGATCGAACACGGGCCATGCAAAATCGTTGCGCGGCTGCGCCTCTCCGACGCGGGCTGCGGGGTTCGCCCCTATTGCGCGGCGACCGCCGCTGCGGCGCCGGCCATTACCGTGGCGCTGGTGCGATTCATCAGGCGCACGGCGCGGCGGTTCGTGAGCAGCCGCCGGGCGCGCACCGCCGCGAAGGCCCAGCCAAGATCGACCACAACCAGCACCGCCACCGTGATCGCGATGAGCGCCGCGGCGTCGCTCAGCCCAACCCGTGCGAGATCGAGGATGGTCGGCACGAGGGCGAGGTAGAACACCATGATCTTGGGATTGCCGAGCGTGATCGTCATGCCGGCGAAGAACATGCGCCACGGACGCCGCGTGCCCGGCAGCGTCCCCGCGACCGGCTCGGCCGGCGCCGTCCACATCTTCCAGGCCAGATAAAGCAGATAGGCGACGCCGCCGAACCGCACCACCGTCAGCACGAAGCCGAAGCGCTGGGCCACGACCGACAGGCCGGCCAGCACCAGCGCCAGCCAGATCGCCTCGCCGATCCACATCGCCGCCAGGAACGGCAGGACGTCGCGGAACCCGTTGCTCATGACCCGAGCGACCAGCGCCGCCACGCTCGGGCCCGGCGAGCCGGCCGCGACGGCGAGGGCAAGGGCGAAACCGGCAAGGGCGGCGGCGGACATCGGCGAACTCCGAAGGTCGAGACGAAGGACGGTCTGGAAGCGCCCATGCTAAGAGCGAGGGGCGGCTCCCTGCAACCGGCCGCCTCTCGAACGGCGGACGGCTTGCCGCTTGGCCGCTTGCGCCTATTCGGATAGCGTAGCGCGCGGGCCGGGAGGACACGGGGAGACGCGTGCCATGGCTAATAAGAAGGAACCCGATGCCGACGACGTCATGTCGGCAGCCGAGCTCAGGCCGATCCTGGCGCTGGCCAAGCGGGGCAATCCTGTCGCCTGCGCGATCGGGCTGACCAAGACCAAGGAAGGCGTCATCCTCGTCGACAAGCGGCTGAAGCCGAAGAAGGTGCGCGACCTGCTGAAGAAGCAGGCAGCGGATGTCGGCCTGCAGCTCGATAATACCAGCGTCCGCTTCGGCCGGGCGCTGGTCGATGCCGATAGCGGCAGCGGCAGCACCCTCATCATCAGCGTGAACAAGGAGGCGCCGCCGGCGCTGCGGCTCAACCTCAAGAACCATGTCAAGAAAGACGGGTTCATGGGGCTCGAGATCATGACCGACGACGAGCTCGAGTCGGAATCCGAGGAGGACGACAAGCACGACGATGCCGCGCAGGACGGCCCGAAGGCGACCGGCGCCGATGCCGATCCCAAGGCGATGCCGGCCACCGACGTCGACATCTTCTTCGATCTCGGCTCGTCCGCCCTGACCGACAGCGACAAGCAGTCCCTCGACAAATACGCCGACGCCTACGTCAAGGCGGGTTCGACCTCACAGGTGACGGTCGACGGCTATTCGAGCCTCGACGGCCAGGCCGACCAGAACCAGACGCTCTCGGATGCGCGCGCCCAGACCGTCGGCAAATATCTTATTTCCAAGGGAATCCCGTCGGACCGGGTCAAGGCCAAGGGACACGGCGCCACCGAGCAGTTCGAGCACGGCAAGATGCGCCCGAACCGGCGGGCCACGCTCGATCCCAAGCCGGCCGACCCACCGGCAGCGGCCGCGCCGGCCGACGCGCCGAAGGTCGATGTGCTCGACCCCAAGAAGACCCAGGACGCGATCCGCGACACCGTCGTCGCCTCGCAGGAGGCGGAGGACTGGATCCGCGACTACCTCAAGGGCAATTCGCTCGGTCCCGATATCGCGGGCGACGGGTCGGGCGACACGGTCATGTTCGACAACAAGACGACGAAGCTGCCCGTCGTCATCAGCACTACCCTTGCGGCCGGGCGGCTGGCCAAGCTGGACCATGGCGGCAACAACCTGATCACGGCGCAGCGGGTCGCCCAGATCATCACCGACATGCTGCTCGACGCCGTGCCGAAGGCACCCGGCGCCCCGTCGGGAAGCTCAGGGCTCGGCAAGGCCGAGCGCGTCTCGATGTATCTGCAGTACACCTTCACGCCGACCACCGTGCATACGCCGATGGGCGGCGGCCCCGAGACCTCGGACCAGCCGGCGCACACGATCACCGGCCAGCTCACCATGGAGTTCCACGCCGACAACGCGTCCGGGCTCGAGATCTCGGCGCTCGGCCAGGCCACGTTCTTCGCCGACGAGAAGGGCGGCCACATCACCAACCAGAGCGGCTTCACCGGCGCCCAGGTGGCGTGGGTGTGGAGCTTCCTCGACGGCGCACTGCAAGCCGGGCCGCAATTCCAGGCCCTGATCGGCGTCTCCAAGACCCAGGACAAAGTCTCCGGCAAGCTCGAATGGACCCCGACCGGCCAGGTCGGACTCGGCGGCCAGGTCCAGTACGCCATTCCCGGGCTGAAAGGCCACGTGCTGGTCGGCGTCCAGGCGGGCGTCTCGGCGACCGATCCGAAGGGCGGCGATTCAACGGCGGACCGGTCGGTGGCGTTCACCTTCACATACAAATTCTGACGGGGGCGGCGGCCAAGCTGGGGTTCGGGCCGCCTCCCACTCCTTCATTCCCGCTTTAGCCCCACACGGCGGCGGATGCGGCCGACCGGAAGCGGATCGGATCGCTCCCGCGACCAGGGAATCGGGAGATGCCTATCTCGGGCCCAGGACATGCGCTCTTTGCCTTGACCCTCGCCGCCCTCGGCGTTTCGGGCATCCTGCGAGGCGACTTCACCGCGATATGGCAGCCGGTCCCGGAGGGCCTGCCCGCGCGCGAGGCGCTGGCCTATGTTTGCGCCCTCGTCGCGCTGGCCGCGGGTGCCGGTCTGCCGTGCCGACGGAGCGCTCCCACGGCAGCCTTGGCCCTGACGGCCTGGCTCCTGCTCTGGCTGTTGCTGTTCAAAGGGCGCCTCGTCTGGCTGGCACCGGCCGATGCGGCCTCGTGGGAAGCTTGCGGCGAGACGGCGGTCCTGCTCGCGGCCGCTTGGGTGTTGCACGCCCAGATCTCGGACGGTCGGCGCCTCGGCTTCGCCGCCGGCGACGCCGGCCTGCACACAGCCAGGTCCATCTACAGCCTCGCCCTGGTCGCCTTCGGCATCGCCCATCTCGCCTATGTCAAGGAGACCGCCGCCCTGGTGCCCGCCTGGCTGCCGTCGCCCGCTTCCTGGGTGTATCTCACCGGGTGCACTTATATCGCGGCGGGCGCAGCGGCGCTGGTCGGCATCTGGGCGCGGCTGGCGGCGACGCTGTCGGCGGTGCAGATCGGGTCGTTCACGCTCCTAGTATGGGTGCCGCCGCTGGCGGCAGGCTCCAAGGACGCGGGCCAATGGAGCGAGGCCGTCATCTCCTGGGCGCTGACGGCGGGTGCCTGGGTCGTGGCCGAGTCCTATCGCGGCACGCCCTGGCACGCTGTTGGCAAGCGCTAGAGGGGCTTGGCGATTGGCGCCGAAAAAGGCATGGTCGGCGTGACGGTGGAGGCCGCAGCCGGTCCGAGCCATCGGACCTTTGGGCCGCGCATGCGGGCAGCTCCTTGCCGCATCCGAGGCGATTGACGAGTCATTGATCTTGGATCCGTACACAGGGCGCGATACTGTGGCGTGCTAGTGGGAGTAAGGAATGATCGCCGGGAACGTACGCATATTTCGCCCGAGTGAGGATATCGGCCGACTTCGGGCATTTCGCGAGTACGCCGTCCAGCGCTGCAAGGCTGCGGCCACCGCGTTGGATGGCACGGTTGCCACCCTGAAGCTCGCCCGCGACGAATCGCTGCTCAGCGCCATGCTGATCGATCGAGTGAAGCAGGCCGCCGACGACTACGCGGCCTGGTACCGGGAGGTCGAGGAGCTCGACCGGTTGATCAGCGCTCCGGGAGGCGGGCGCCGCTAGGCACTTCCAGGTCGCAGTCCGGCCCGGAGTCCGGTCTCGACACGAGCGGACGATAATGAGAGATCGGGGCCAGGCCTCTCGCGATCGCATCGGCCGCTGGGCCACCCGAGCCGCTTCGGCACCGGCTGCCTCGGATGGCAAGCAAGCGTCCAGGCGGCGATCCGATGCACCTCGTCGACGTTTGTTATGGCCGTGGCCGATCGGCTTTCCGATGTCACGCCCCGCACCTTATCCCGATACAGTCGCGCCTCGATGAGCAACTTTAGCTCGCACGGCAGCATCAGGCGATCGGCGTCTCCCGCCGGGCAATCTTGGAACTGCCCGGCGGCCGCGATGACCTGCCCGAAGAGGGGGGACGCCCGATGATCAAGCCACGCTCACGCTCGACGAGTTCCGACCTCCGGAGCCTGCAGGCCTATCGACAATATGCGGCCGAACGATCTGCCGCCGCCGCCGAGAACGAGGTTTGGTACGAAGAGGTCGATCAGCTCGACAGGAGCATCGAAGAGGCGGTGCGCGCCGGAGCTTAGATCAAGATGATTTGAGGTCGAATCGACCTCAAATCTGAATCTTGATCTCATTCAAATGTTTAGAGACCGATTCAGCGTTCAGGCCGAATTGGCCTGAA
>DATGFU010000462.1:0-10774 GCA_035308865.1 Allostellaceae bacterium
TGGCGACGATGATCTTCTGCCAGCAGCGCTTCTTGAACGGCTCGGAAAGAGCCATTTGCTGTGCGGCGATGCCCGCCTGCCGGTGGTGCGTGTGGAACGGCAGCATGACGCCGTTCGGCGTATGCCGCCGATCCACAGAGACGATGACGACGCCCGCATCCATGCAGGCCGAGATCAAGGTCGACGTCAGCGTCGCATGCGGCGCGTCCAGGATGACGTAGGCCAGATCCTCCAACGGGAGACGGACTTCGCCGTCATCCTGGACGACAACGATCTGCCCGTCCGCCGTGTTGAGCCGCGCTGGGCGGCTCAGATGCAGGCCTCGCCATGCCATGTCCGGATCTCCTGGCCGACCTCAAAGACCCGGCCCAGCCGATCGACGGTGAACTTCTTGAATTCCGCCAACGTCCGGGCTCCGATTCCCTTGGTGACATCCGTGGAGTCGGAAGGCTGCGAAACCAGGATCGCTCCCGTGGCTCGGTCAGTGCCGCGATAATATCCCTCAAAAATCTCTCCCTGCGCTGATACCGCGCGGACGAGGCTCATCGGGACGAGCGACCACATGAACTCAAAGCTGCAATCCATGATTGGCCACTCGCTTTCGGGCTTGTACGCCGCGACCGCTCGCTCGGGGGGACGCTCAAGTGTTGCTACTTCATGCGGATAGATCGGCACGAGGAAGTACTGAAACTGGCCTGACGGCTTCGCCTTCCGGAACACATCGACACGAGCCATCTCTCCGCGATCGACCGTTCCGGGTGGGGCCAGTGGCCCACCGCGATATAGAACGACATTGACCTTCGTCTTGGAAATCAACCGCACCTTCGTTATCCGATCGCCCTTCGGGGAGAGCGGCGGGCGATCTGCGGGCTTGCCAGCATCAATCCAGGCCCCCAAATTCACCACCAACTTTTCGTTGCGCTCCTTGTCCTTGATCCGCTCCAGATCACCGATCTTCAAATCGCTGATCTTCCGGCGTTCGAACACGACCAGTTCGCCATCGCGCTCGCGGAATTGACGGATCGTCGCGTCATGCGCCTTGCCGCGAGCCCGGCGACGCTCCGCCCTCGCGACAAAGACACTCTCGACCGCCGATAAGGCTTGCTCTCGAAAGTTATTCCAAGGTGGCGCGATGTTCTTGGTCAGATCGTAATGTAGCCCCTTGTGCTCAAGGTCCTGTACTTCCCGTGTTGCGCGATTGAGCAGCGATTCGGTCGTCGCGGCGACGATGATGGCGTCCAGCGCGTGGTGCCGATCGTCGGGCCTACGCTTGCCATCAACGTCTTTCTTCAGCCATTGAAGGCCCCAGGCGCGGCGGAGCCGATCGGTCAACGCCCCTGGTCGAACGAACACGCGGCGACGGCGCTTGCCGGCGACATCTGTCGTGTCGGGCAGTGCCTGTCGGAGCGCTTCGGCAAGCAAGCGGCAAGTCCAGCGCGTGTCGTTCAGGTTCCGGGTGCGAAATCGTTCCTCCAACTCAGGGGCATTCTTCAACATGTAGTTTCGCCGCTTCATCCCCTTCATGTAGGGGATGCCCCGGACTCGTGCGGCGAACTTGTCCCAATCGGTTTCTGTCTTGTCCTCATCGAACCATTCGAACGGCGTGCGCCCCTTTTTGTCCTGGTTTGCCTTAGCCGTGCAGAGTGTCTTGTTGTGGAAGCTGTCGTCGCCGAACCGACTCCAGGGCAGAATGTGGTCAACCTGGACCGAATTGTCGCTGGCCACGAGTTGTCCGGGGGATATGTATTCGTCTGTATAAAGGCAGAATCCGTTCTGCTGCTCCCATAGCTCGAAGCGCAGCAATTCCTCCGCGCCGCGCGCGCCGTCCTGCGGCGGTCGCCCGACTTTTTCAGCGAAAAGACCGCGCAACTTGTCTCTTTGTTTGTTGCGCTTTTCGATTCCCCGAGCGATTTCTTCCCGCTCCTCGATCGACTTGCCGACGTCGCGGGCGAGCTCGACATGGATGCGGTCGGGCATGCCGAACTCTTCCACGATGGCCTTGACCTGCTTGACGGCCTCGATCAGCGCCTTCCGGGCGACCGGGCTGCCGACAAGACCGCGCGAGATGCGCTCCTGTTTGAGGATGCGGGCCAACGCCTCCTTGCCGGTTACGCCGACGTCGAACGCATGGCGCTCGCGGCTGACGGTATGATCGTAACCCGCCGCTGTGCAGGCCTTGTCATACGTCATTCCCTGGATCAGGCCCGGAATAATCGCGCGCGCCGCCTTGGCCGAGATGTGGCCGGCGCGCGTGAAGATGTCGAGACCGCCATCGGCGGCGGCAGCTCGTAATGTCGTCTGAATCCCGGGATCGAGGCCGGTCTGCGCCAGTCCCTCACCGATGCGTCCGAGATCGTCGCGAAACGAGATGACATCGGCGATGCGATCGAGCACTTCCGGCCTCGCGACCAAAGAGCGCCACGTCATTTCGCCATGCGCGGCGGAGATCAACCTGCGCAGCCGCGCCGTCCCGGTGGCCGCCTCACCTGAACGCGAGACAACGTCTCGCTTGGTTTCCTCGTCCTGCTTGATCCCATCGAACGACTCGGTCGCGGCGATCGCGAGCTTCTTGCGGAGAGATGCGAACGTGATCGTCGCTGTTACGCCGAAATCGGCAATGGCCTTCCCGATCTCTTCGGCGGTCAACCTTCGGCTATTGCGGCCTTCGATGATCGACAGGCTGGTGAGGCGTGCGAGAAGCCTGAACAGCTCAAAGGAATATCCCCTCCGTGCGCTCCGTTTCTCGGAGGTTTCGAAGGCACAGGTTCCGATCATCGCCTCGGAGTCCCGGAGAGGTCTTTGGGAGAACGCCAGCTTGACGAATGCCGCTTCCAGGCTCTCCGAAGCGAGCGTTTGGCCAAGCCGCCTCTGGGCGCGGAAAATCGAGCGGGCCTCGGCTTGGAGATCGTCGCGCAACAGGGAGCGCGAATAATCCCCTTCGCGGTTGCGCAACCGCCGTACTATGTCCGGCGTGCCGTCACGCTTGATCGTCTCACGTATGACGAATCCGGCGTCTTCCATTAGCATGCGAGCCGGAGTCTCGAACCGTGCGAGCTTCTCTTTGGTCTCGGCGCTCGCCTTCAACATCTTTTTCTTGTCGTCTGCCTCGTTCTTCGCGGCGCCTTTCGCATTCGACTTGAAGCCACGGTGACGGGCGATGTGGCCGAGCGCCAAGGCCAGTTCGATCGGCGAGAGCGCGCGGACGAGCCCTGCCGTTCGGAGCCTCCAAGGGTCGATTCCCGGCGCGTGCAGGGCGTCCCGGTCTGCCGATGCCAATAGGCCTGCTTCCGCGAACAGCGCTCGGAGCGCAGCCATTCTCTGCCGGCGTCTGCGGATGACGCGGCGTTGGCCGCGGAACTTTCGGCGCTCTTCCGAGCGCAGCTTCGTGCCAGCCTGCCCTTTGTCCTCGGGGGCATCGAACATCCACGTCCCCGCCGCCACGATCGTGCCGCCGGATGCATCATCATCGTTGATATCGATGACCGACCAGCCGATCGAGGCGATTCCTCCATCCAGACCCAGCACACGCATTTGTCTAGCGCCTACGAAGCCCTCTTCGCGTAATTAAATACGATTGACGGCTCGCCGCCAAGATGCCACCGTCAAGTCGGGAAATCGGTAGGGAAGCCACGGCAAGGTGGTTATCCACTGAAGGATCACCCCCGTCACGGCGACGCGGCGGGGGGATTCCTTTTTAGGGCTAGTCTAAACGATGACCGTGGCATGCAAACTTCGGCGACCCGCATTGGGGCGCGGAAGTTCCCGGTAAGTGTTGCGAGTTCGCGCGGGGTACTTGCTTTCTACCCCTCGAACTGCTCCTTGAGTACCCGTTCGCGGAGATTGTGGTCGGGGTCGAAGAGGAGTGTCAGGGTCAGGTCGTCGGTCTCGCAGACCTCGACCGACAGCACGTCGCGCACCTCGACGCTGTCGGCGGCGACGCTGACCGGGCGCTTCTCGGGCTCGCGCATCTCGAAGCGGACCACGCAGTTCTGCGGCAGAATGGCGCCGCGCCAGCGCCGCGGGCGGAACGGGCTGATCGGAGTCAGCGCCAGCACGCCGGCGCCCAGCGGGATGATCGGCCCGTGGGCGGAGAGGTTGTAGGCGGTCGAGCCCGCCGGCGTGGCCAGCAGCACGCCGTCGCACATCAGCTCGTCGAGCCGCTGCACCCCGTCTACCTGGATGGCGATCTTCGCCATTTGCGGGCTCTGGCGCAGCAGCGCCACCTCGTTGATGGCGAGCGCGTGGCGGACCTCGCCGCCGATCCGGGTCGCGGTCATGGTCAGCGGGTGGAGCCTGACCGGCTCGGCGGCCTCGACGCGCTCCATCAGCCCGTCAGCGCGGTAGGCGTTCATCAGGAAGCCGATCGAGCCGCGATGCATGCCGAACACCGGCACGCAGCGGTCGAGATGCGCGTGGAGCGCCTGCAGCATCGAGCCGTCGCCGCCGAGGGCCACGATGACATCGGCCTCTTCCGGCGGGACCGCGTCATAGCGGGCGCGCAACTCCTGCAGTGCCGCCTGGGCGGCCGGCGACTCCGCCGCGACGATCGCGATCCGGCGGCTCACGGATTTGCGGGGGCTGCCACCCCTCCCCCTGTCCCCCTCCCGCAAGGGGAGGGGGAACGCCGCGACAGGGTTTCCCCTCCCCTTGCGGGAGGGGGACAGGGGGAGGGGGCAGCGCCCGGCGATGACGGCGATGGCTGTGCGACCCGGCTGCGCGAGGCTGCGGGAGTCGCGAGACCAGCCATCAGCCGCCGGTCACGCTCATGTGGCGGGGCACCGCGGGCGCGTGGCGGCGGCGGTCGATGACGAAATCATGGCCCAGCGGCTTGCGGCCGATCGCCCGGTCGATCGCCGCCGCGAGCAGCGCGTCGTCGGCGCTGTCGCGGAGCGGCTTGCGCAGATCCGCCGAATCCTCCTGGCCGAGGCACATGAAGATACGGCCGGTGCAGGTGACGCGGACGCGGTTGCAGCTCTCGCAGAAATTATGGGTGAGCGGCGTGATGAAGCCGAGCCGCCCGCCGGTCTCGCGCACCTCGACATAGCGGGCGGGGCCGCCGGTGCGGTGATCGCTCTCGACCAGCGTCCAGCTTCGCTCCAGCTTCGCGCGAACCCGCGACAGGGGCAGGTACTGGTCGAGCCGCGTATGCTCGCCGACCTCGCCCATCGGCATCACCTCGATGAAGGTGAGGTCGAAGCCCTCGGCGCCGCACCAGAAGATCAGCCGGTCGAACTCGTCCTCGTTCACGCCCTTGAGCGCCACGGTGTTGATCTTGATGGCGAGCCCGGCCCGCTTGGCCGCCTCGATTCCGGCCAGCACCTGCTCCAGCCTGCCCCAGCGGGTGATGGCGGCGAACTTGCGGCTGTCGAGCGTGTCGAGAGAGACGTTGATCCGGCGCACGCCGGCGGCGGCCAGCGCCTCGGCGTGGCGGGCGAGCTGGCTGCCGTTGGTGGTGAGCGTCAGCTCGTCGAGCGCGCCGGTCGCGAGATGCCGGCCGAGCCGCTCGATCAGCCACATCACGTTGCGGCGGACCAGGGGCTCGCCGCCGGTGAGGCGGAGCTTGCGCACGCCCTTGGCGACGAACGCGGAAGCGAGGCGATCGAGCTCCTCGAGGGTGAGCAGCTCGGCCTTGGGCAGGAAGCTCATCTCCTCCGACATGCAATAGACGCAGCGGAAGTCGCAGCGGTCGGTCACCGAGACGCGGAGATAGGAAACGGTTCGGCCGAACGGGTCGATCATGTCGTCAATATGTCGGTGCGACGGCCCTACCGCAAGGGCAGGGGGCTCCGACTTCAGTCGGGCTTCGCCGGCGCCGGCGCAGGTGTATCCGCCGCGGGCGTGGCGGGGGCGGAGGCGGCCGGCGGCGCGGCTGCATCGGGCTTGGCCGCATCGGGCTTGGCGGCTGCCGGCGTCTCGGCCGACACGTTCAGGATGCGGAGCCGGATCGTGAACTGGTCGTTGGCCGCGTTCTCGACGGAATAGGCGACGTCACGCTGGCTGTGGTCGCTGCCGAAGACGCGGGCGGCGCAGTGCCGTCGCGGCGGCACGCGGTCGAAGCTGGTCTCGTGCACATCGACCAGCGCCACCGCCTTCACGTTCTCGAACTTCGCGATCTCGGACTGGTCGAACGCGTCGCCGACCTCGGTGCCGACCTGCTTGTCGGCGCAATCCAGCACCGATTTGCGTTCCGCCGCCTCGCGCTGCTGATCCCAGTAGTGATAGCCATAGATGCCGCCCCCAATGGCTCCCACCAGGACCACGCCGAGCGCGCTCCAGAGCACCACCCGCTTGCTGACCATACCGATACCGTCCGCCTAAAATCCGTGCAGGGTGGATACTCTGGGGCCGCCGCCGGCCGCAAGGGCCGGGCGCGCCTTATTTCAGCGGCAGCGGCTTCATCGCCTCGACCCCGATCATGGCGTGGCCGAACGAGGTCGGGTGGATCGCGTCCCAGAAGAAGGTGTGGTCGGGATCGGCACAGAAGCTCGTGCCCGAGCCGCCATAGCAGGGATCGGCCACGTCGGTGAAGGCGAAATGCGTCGTGCCCCCGATGATGGCATCCATCACCTTGAACACGTTGACGAAGGCGATCGTGGCCCCGGAATTCAGGCCGGGATCGGCGAGGGTGGCGACGAGGCTCACGTTGAGCTGTCTTGCGAGCGTGGTCGCGGCGGCCGACTGTCCCGAGGCGATCGCGGCAGGGGTGAGTCCGACATCCGGAACGCCCACGACGAGGAAGGAGCGGGCACCCGTGACCTTGAGCCGCTCGATGATCCCGAAGGTCCTGGCGGCGAACTTGGCGGGCAGCGCCGACGGCGAGGCCGTGCCGTTGGCCGAGCAGACCGTGGTCACGGGGATCGAGCAGAACACGTCGTTGCCGCCGCCCCAGATGACGTAGAGCGCGTTGGGGTCGGACCGGCCGCCGGCCGAGACCAGGTAGGAGATCGACTGGGTCTTCAGGCTGGGGATCACGACGGAGTCGATCGGCCGGTCGAGGGTGGTCTCGGCGCCGCCGAAAGCGAAATCGGTGCCGCCCGACAGCGACGGCGTCAGCGTCTTGCCGTAGGCCCCCGCGACATGCTCGACCCAGAGCTGGCCGTTCGAGAAACGCCCGTCGAAATAGGGTGCCGCGGGCTCGGCGCCGCTCGTGGCGGCGTAATCGTTGCCGACATCGGAGAGACTGTCCCCGAAGACGATGATGTTGTCATAGGCGGTGCCGGGGACGGCGGCATTCGCTACGGCGGCAACGAGTCCGAGCGTGGCGAGCGCGAAGAGCGGAGCGCGAAACATAGGCATAGTCCTCCCTGCTGGTCTCTTGGAAAACCGCAGGCGGCGCGGCCACCGCCTGCTCAACCGACCGGTGGCGGCCAGTGGCAGATGGTCTCGCGGCCGGCGGCGCCGGGTGCCGAGAGAACCCAGGAAAAGAAGGTGACGCCGGCGCCGCCGGGCAGCGACAGGGCGACCTCGCCATCCTGCACGTTGACCAGGTTGATGGCCCCGCGCATGCCGGGAACCGCCAGGAACAGCTTGCCTTCGCACAGCACCAGCATGCCGGCGTGAAGCGCGATGCCGTCGGCCGGGGCAATCGCGCTCGCCGCCATCGTCGGGTGGATCATCGCATCGGGCCAGTAGAGCATCGAGCGGCCGTCCAGCGTCTCGCCGGAAACGAGGGCCGAGGGGTTCGTGGAGTCGGGCGGACCCGGCCAGAACACCGCGCAGGACGTGAATGGCCGGCCGGAATAATCCTGCTGGACGATCTTGATGCCGACATAGGTCTTGCCGGATTCCGCGAAGGCGCAGGTCCCGCCCTGCGGAACGTCCCGGAACGCCACCGCCTGCGCCGTGCACTCGAGCTGCATTGCCGTCCCCCCTGCCGTGGCGCCGGCCCGCCTGCCGTACGCAGGTGCCGACTGTACCACCCGGCGCGGCCGGATCAATCGGCGACGGCGCCCGATCCTAGTGTTGTGACTCCGACGGCTGTTGCCTCTTTGTCGTCATGGCCGGACTTGTTCCGGCCATCCACGTCGGGCCGCTTGGCCGTTGCACGACGTGGATGCCCGGGACGAGCCCGGGCATGACGGTTGGGAAGCTAAAGGAGCCATTCGCTAAAGTCAGGACACTAGCGGCGCGCGAGGGTCTGCGGGGTTGTCGTTCTTCCGCTTCACCGCATCCAGGATCACCCCGTGCGCGGTCGGCAGCTGGGTGGTGACGACGTGCTCGTCCTCGCCGAGAATGCCCAGATCGACGTCGCGGTCGGGGAAGATCACGGTGATCCGGCGCTGCACCCAGACGACGACCTGGCCGCGGATCGGCACGGCTCTCGCGGCCCACTCCTTGAACCGCGAATAGAAGGGCTCGCGGCGCCACGCATCGGGCCGGTCGGGATCGACATGGATGCCGATCCGGCTGCCGTCGAGCTCCCCCATGATGACGAATCGGCAGCGCTCCGGCTTCCACTCCTCGCCGAGATTGTCGACCGTGAGATAGCCGCAGAAGAAGCCGCGGCAGACCTGCGGCCGGATGGGATGGATCAGGCAGCCGCCGCCCGGCTTGCAGTTGCTGCACCAGACGCCCTGCGGCTTGTCCAGCTCCGGCACCGGCAGAACCTTGCAGCAGAGCGTGCAGCTGCCGCAGGACCGGCCGAGGACGATGAAGTCAGGCTGTTCGGTCATGATTGCTTCAGGGATATCCGGGCCTGCCGATCTTGCTTGGTGAGGACGCCGGGAGTCGAACCCGGATGCCCGAGGGCTTCGGATTTTAAGTCCGATGCGTCTACCTGTTCCGCCACGTCCTCATCATTATAAATCAAATACTTAATATACCATCCCTGGCTCCGGTCGAAAAATGTACCCAACTTGTACCCGCGCCGAAAGCGGGACTATGCGGCTGCCGCCGCGCAGACGCTCATATCGCCGCGCTGATGATCGATGAGCGCCACCAGGCCGCGGCCGAATACACTGCCCGGCACGAAGAGGTCACCCGGCTCGAACGGAGGCCACCGCGGCACCCGCGGAGCAGCTGCCGGTCACCCCAGCACGGCGACCGCGGGCAAAAGACGGCGAACTGACCCCGGTGGGCAGACCCGCCCAACCCATACGGCTGCGACATACTCGCCGACTCGCTCAGGCGGGCATGAAACTGCGGATCGCCGGTTCATATTCTTGGCATGCCGCGCGTGCCGGCAGCCGACGCCAAATGGCTGCCGTCACCGCGGAGACCGGAATTCGGGAGAGGAGAGCGATCCAATGCACAAACGTAAGAGCACAGTCGCGGCATGTGTTCTCACCTGCGCACTCGCCGTGGCGACGCCCGCGCTGGCGGCCGACGTCAGTCTCGGAACGCTGACCTGCAACGAGGCAAGCGGCTGGGGCTTCGTATTCGGGTCGTCGCGCGGACTGAACTGCGTCTTTACGCGCTCCGGCGGCGCCGTGGAGCACTACACGGGAACCATCTCGAAGTATGGCGTCGATATCGGATACTCGCAGAGCGCGGTGGTCCTCTGGGGCGTGGTCGCGGCGACCGCCGACCTCAAACCCGGATCGCTTGCCGGCAGTTACGGCGGGGTGACCGGGAGCGCCTCCGTCGGCGCCGGCGTTGGCGCCAACGTGCTTGTCGGCGGATTCGGCCGCTCGATCACGCTTCAGCCGCTCAGCGTCCAGGGCAATACGGGGCTCAATGTCGCAGCCGGCGTCGAGGGATTGACCCTCAAATACCGGCCGTGATCCGGCCCGATCGACACTGAAAGCTACGCCGGCGGCGCGATCCCGCTGGCCTGGAGCTGGTCGGCGAGGATGCGCTTCAATCGGCCGAGCCCGTCCTCGGTCGTGGCCTCGCAGCGGGCGACCAGCACGTCCTGCGTGTTGGAGGCGCGCAGCAGCCACCAGCCGTCCGCGGTGCGGACGCGCACGCCGTCGACGTCGTTGACGTCGGCGCCGGCGGCCGCGAGGCGCTGCTTGACCTCTGCCACGACCGCGAACTTGCGCTCCTCGCTGCAGGGGAGGCGCAGCTCCGGCGTGTTGATCACCTGGGGCAGGCGGTCGCGCATGGCCGCGATGCTCTCGCCGGCGCGGGCGATGATGCTGAGGAGCCGCACCGCGGCGTAGAGCGCGTCGTCGAACCCGTACCAGCCGTCGGCGAAGAAGATATGGCCGCTCATCTCGCCGGCGAGCGGCGCGCCGAGCTCCGCCATCTTGGTCTTGATCAGCGAGTGGCCGGTCCGCCACATCAAGGGTATTCCTCCCAGGGCGGCGATCCGGTTGAACAGCACTTGGCTCGCCTTGACGTCGGCGATGATGGTGGCGCCGGGATGGCGCTTGAGCACGTCGCCGGCGAGGATCACCAGCAGCTGGTCGCCCCACAGGATGCGGCCTTCGCCGTCGACCACGCCGATGCGGTCGCCGTCGCCGTCGAAGGCGATGCCGAGGTCGGCCTTGTGGGCGGCCACGGCGTCCTGCAGCTGGACCAGGTTATGCGGCTCGGTGGGATCGGGGTGGTGCGCCGGGAAATTTCCGTCGATCACCTCGTTCAGCAGGATGTGGCGGCCGGGGAGAAGCCGGGTCAGCGCCACCAGCGCCTCGCCGGTGGCGCCGTTGCCGGCATCCCAGGCCACGGTCAGCTCCCCGGCGCCGTCATAGTCGCGGGCGATCCGGGCGACGTATTCGTCGAAGATCGAGAGCTCTCGAACCGTGCCGTTGCCGGTCCGCCACGCGCCTTCCGCGGCGATACGGCCGAGACGCTGGATGTCGGGTCCGAAGAACGGCTTCTTGCCGAGCAT
>DATGFU010000463.1:0-11925 GCA_035308865.1 Allostellaceae bacterium
TAGATCAAGATGATTTGAGGTCGAATCGACCTCAAATCTGAATCTTGATCTCATTCAAATGCTTAGAGACCGATTCAGCGTTCAGGCCGAATTGGCCTGAACGCATCGGGCTCTAGGCGATCGCCCTAAGCGCGAACACCACGGCGATCTCGCTGCCGAGAATCGCGTGAGTTCGCGAGCTCTGGGCGACGATTTCGGCCGAGGCGAATCCCGCCTCCCTGGCCGCGTCGACGATGTCCCAGCCCGGCACGTAGTAGAGCAGCCGGCTGCGGGTGCGCGTCAGCGGGTCTTCATGAAAAGCCGGCGCGCCATGATGGACGAGCTCGCCCTTGACGATCTCCGACAGCACCTCGGTGTCGGGCTCGCCATAGCGGAACGGAAACGTTGCTGCGAAGAGCCCGCCGCGGCGCAGCACCCGCCGGGCCTCGCGGAGAACGGTCTCCATGCTGGCGGCATAGACGATCGCATCCGACGAGAGGTAGGCGTCGAAGCAGCGGTCCGGAAAGGTCAGTCGGAGCGGATCCTCGTGCCTAATATGCGCCATCCGCATTCGTACGACCGGGTTCGGCATGTACTCGCTGGTGACGACGAAGGGAAATCGCGAGGCCAGCATGTCGCCGAAATCCGTCGCGTGCTCGGCGAGGTAGATCGGCGAGCACCAGCCATTCGCCAGCACGTGGTCGCGCAGCAGGGTCAGCAGCGCCCGGTAGCGCGAGGTGCAGGCGCGCGCCACGAGCCCCTCCCGGTAGTTGCGCGAGCCGCCGTCCACCTCGTCGGCGGGCACGAGGCCGGCGCAGGGATCGACGAAGCCGGTTGCGCAGATGTTGCGCGCCACGTCCTCGAGATAATCAGGCGTGCGTATCTCGGGCACGGTCTCGGCCCAGGCATTCCATTCCGGCAGGGAGGAGAAGGCTTCGTGGATCTCTAGATACATGCGCCGTCTCTCACTGCCCGTGCCTCAGCGCCGCAGCGTTCCGCGACCTTCGAGGATGCGGCCGAGCTCCGGCACGTCCACCGCCATGCGCCGGACGACCGAACGATAGGCGTATTCCTGCTCGACGAACTCGAGGCCCCGCAGCGCCCGTTCGTATCTGAGGTTCGGATTCCCGAGGAGCCGCAGGATGCAGTCCGCGAACGCTTCGGCCGAATCCCCGACCTCGGTGAACTCGGGGGCATCTGGAATGCCCTGCGTTCCGGGAGTCGTGGTCACGACCGGCACGCCGAACCGGAGCGCCTCGATGATCTTGCCCTTGACGCCGCCGCCGAAACGCAGGGGAGCGAGCGCCACGGAGGTGGTCCGGTAGAGCTGCTGCAGCAGCGAATCCGAGATATAGCCCGTTACCACGACGTCGCTGCCGGCAAGCTCGGTCACCTCCGGCGGCGGAAAGGAACCGGCGAGCATCGTCACGAGCTCGGGGTAGCGCCGCTTCACCAACGGCAGGACTTGGCGAACCAGCCAGAGCGCGGCATCGACATTGGGCCGGTGCCGGTACCCGCCGACAAAGAGGAGGGACGGGGCGGCGGCGCCCGTCTGCTGGCGCAGTTGCGACCGCACGGCCTCGATCTCGCTGTCCGGATACATGTAGAGCGTTACCCGGCGGACCAGCTTGTCGGGTACCTGGGCGGCCACCGCCTCGACCTCATCCTCGGCGGGGTAAAGGATGAGGTCCGAGTTCTCCCACATCTCGGTCTCAAGCGCGCGCCAGTAATCGATCTCGGCCGGGATCTCCCGATTCCCCGTGACCGCGTATTCCTTTTCGAGCCGTGCGTAGTGGAGGTCATGGCCGAAATAGATGATCTTTGCCGGCGAATGCTGGCGGCACTCGTGGATGTACTTCTGTGACACGTGCGGCCGGCTGAGCAGGACGTAGTCCAGATAACGCCCGTTCTGCTCGATCCAGGCGGGGAACTGGCCGACATGCTGCGAGCCGTACAGCACCTCGATGCCCATCGCCTGGAGCGCCCGGACGTAGGAGCGGTCGTAGTAGAGATTGTCCGGCCAGAACGACACCTGAAACCCGGCATCGGCGAACATCGCGCAGTATTCGTAGATCGACCGCGACCCGGCATCCTTGTCGAATTGCGGCACGTAGTGGTCCGCGATCAGGATATGCGGCTTGGCGCCGCTCTTGTCGCGCGCGAGGAAGAGCTCCTCGCCGCTCTCGAAGTTCTCGGCGGCCAGGACGTGCTGCCATTTCTCGACGAACTTGCGCTGGTTCTCCAGCTGGTAGGCCTTGATGCCGGAGCTCGTATCCGTCCCGTGGGTGATGCCCTCGTGGTGCACGAGCACCGATGTGGGCGAATAGATCGATCTATAGCCTTTGGCGCGCAGCGAGAAAGCCAGGTCGCTGTCGTCGAAATAGGCCGGCACGTAACGCTCGTCGAACCCGCCATTCTCGTCCCAGACGGATTTTGGGATCGCGATCGAGGCGCCCGACACCCAGTCCGTGTCCTTGGCGTAGTTGAATTCCGGCAGTGTCGAATCCTTGTTGCGGCCGAAATTCCAGCCGCTGGCGTCGCGCCACATGATCGCGCCGGCCTCCTGCAGCGCGCCGTCGCCCATCAGCAGCTTCGACCCGACGAACCCGACATTGTGGAACCGCGCGAAAGGCGCGAGCAGCTCGTCGAGCCAGTGGTCGAAGACCAGCGTGTCGTTGTTCAGGAGCGCGATGTAGCTGCCGGTCGCGTGCAGCGCCGAGAGGTTGCAATTCCGGATGAAGCCCCCGTTCACCGCATGGGTGACGCACCGCAAGATGCCGCCGACCGCCTCGAACACCTCGCGGGTCTCGTCGGCCGAGATGTTGTTGCCGATGATGATCTCGAAGCGGCAGTTCGACTTGTGCTCCAGCACCGCGAGCACCGCCGCGATCGTGTATTCCACGTGGTTGTAGGCCGGGATGATGACCGAGGCTTCGACCGGCCGGTCGTCATTGGCCTGTGCCGACAGAAGCTGCATGCGCTCGACCAGCGCGGCGAGCGTCCCCTGTCGGCCGGCCACATCCCGCCCGCCGTCGGCGCCGAGCGCCTCGATGATGTCGAAATAGCCGACGATCCGCCGCGCGGATTCGTCGTCCGACTCTCCGGCGACGATCTCGGCCAGGTAGCGCCGGTGACGCGGTATGCCCAGGAACCGCTGGGTCGGCGCGGGTTGCGCGGCCTCCGCCTTGACGAGCCGCTTGCGCAGCGGCGTTGCCGTCTCGAGCGGCCTTCCCGAGCCTGGCCGATAGCGGACCAGGGCGTGGGCGAGGGGGCCGGCGGCCACGTTCGTGCATTCGGGATTCCGGCGGATATACGCCTCGGTCACGAAGGCCGGATGCGGATCGCGCCGCTCCGCCGCTCCGTAGCGCACGTAGTGCAGGAGCATGTTCCAGCCGTCGCGCGCGACGTCGGGATTCTCGTTCCGGTACCAGGCCGTGCTGAACAGCGGGTTGGGGTCGCAGCCCTCGTGCTCGCCGCGGCTGAGGAAATGGGCCAGCGGCTCGAGCGTCTCGCCGGGCGGCATCTGGGTGCGCCGGTACCATCCCGGATCGAACAGCGGGTGCGGGCTCAGCCCGGCCGCGCTGCCGTGATCGATGTAGTGCTGCAGCGGCGCTTGCCTGGCCTTCGGGTCGGCCGTCTGCGACACGTACCAGTCCGGATCGAACAGAGGGTGTGGCGAATAGTTTCGCGGCGCGCCGATCGCGAGATAATGGAGGAGCGGGTTGTCCCACTCCGCCGCATCGGGATGGGCCGCAACATACCACCGGCTGTCGAAGAGAATGTGGGGGCTGACACCTTCGCGGGCACCGTGCAGGACGTAGTGCCGAAGCGGCAACATGCCGCCCGCCGCCACGTCGGGACGGGTCTCGAAATAGAACGCCGTGTCGAAGAGCGGATGCGGGGAGCGGCCGCGCCCTTCCGGGCTCTCGATGTAGTGCAGGAACGGATCGACGCCGTCCGGGAGTTCGGGGCCGGATTTGCGGTAGAAGTCTCTGTCGAACAGCGGATGCGGATCGCGGCGCCGGTCGACTGGAAGACCCAGATAGTGCGCGATCGGATTGGTCGTGCGGAAATCGATCTCTGCAAAGAGCGCCGCGTAGTGCGCGAGATCGAACAGCGGCGCCGGTGGAATGCCGCGCGCCACGCCGATCCTCTCGTAATGCTCATAGGCGTCGGCGGCCGAAGCCCCGGCCTGATCGAGATACCAGGCGGCCTCGAACAAACCCGAATTGGCCGGGCGGACGTCGATGGACCGACGCTTGTTCTTGGATCTGCGCGGTTTGCGCGACGACACGGGCGGCGACCCCGAAAGTTGCGCGACGCTACTCATCACCCTGCCTGCGGTTTACGCCACCATCGGTTCCCATCCGCCTGAGGCAGCGGACAGGAACGCTCCGACGCCCTCGACCACCGTCGCCCGCGCATGATCGTCAGGGTGCCGGGACTATAGCAGTAGGGCGGCCGCCGGGTCGATTGCCATTCGGCTCGATCGGTCCGAAGGTCCCATCACGCATCGGCTGAGCCCTGGGTGCTTCGCACACCTGCCTTCGTTGTCTGTGCAGTGACAAATGCTCTCAAGTCCTGCAGATCATCAGCCGTCAAATGCGCCTCGTCGAAGCCGTAATTCTCCAATCGTTCCGGCTTGTCGCCTGAAAAGAAACCCACGTATTCCAGGATGCCGGCCTGCAGCGCTACGCGCAGGGCGTTTTCATGCAAGAACAGTCTCTGATAGTGATCAAGGACAGAATAGCGGCGCTTCTCCTCGGCAAACGCGAACTCGCCGCGCTCGAAGCTTTGAATCAGCTGTGGCCTCTCGAGGGGGTACCCGATCCGTCCGGAGAACGCATCGAGGTGCCGAAGCAACGTCTGGGCCTTGAGGCCAAGGCGCTCGTTTGACGATACCGGAATCTCGACAAGTTCGCACGGCCGAACATCCAAAGCTCTCAGCAGCGATGGCCAATATTCCGGTCCCCGCTGATACTTTACGAGTATTAGTCGCTGGAGAATATTTATATTTCTTAGCACGCTGAGCTGCGCGAACAAGTTCTTCGCCCAGCGTTCCCGGGCTTCGATGTAGTCTGAGACCGCGGCGGTGATGTCGCCGACCTTGACCGAGTGCAGGTACATGGATTCCAGGAAACTGTCGACGCGGCGGCATGCGATCACAAGCCGCACAGGGCGCTGCTTGGCACATTCCCGGATCAGTTCCAGGAAGGCAAATATGCTGCTCTGCGAAAGAAGGTTTGTAAATGCCTCGGAGGAAATAAGAATTCGTGGAGCGCTGCTTGCTCTGACAAGCTCCATAAACTTTGTTGCCTGGGGCCCCGATAGATCGCATCTCTTCATAATTTCGTTGGGAAGGGCGTGATGTGCAATACCTTCACTGTTACGATATTCATCCGGGTAGAAAATGCCATGACGCAGCAACTCATCGGCGGCAGCAGCCAAACCCTTCTGGAGAGCCGTCGTTCCGGTCTTCGGCATTCCCATATGAATGACGAGCATTCCCAATTATCCCTTATTCCCCATGGGTTCACAACATAAGGGGAACCCAGCGGACGGAGCGAGGCCTTTGTCGACAGGAGGGGCGTCATGAAGCGATTTCGCGGCCTGATCTGCGTTGCGCTCGCCCTCGCGTGCGGCTGTGCCGGCAGTCAATGTGGCAGCGCGGCGGATGTGCCGACAGCCTCCGGATGTGTTTCGAGCGCGATAGACCGCGTCGCGCTCGGCTTCACCTTGACACATTACGAGGTCCACCTGGACCGCCTGGGGCTTTGCGATACGGACCGTGGCGCGACCACGGAGGAGAAGGCGAATATCGTCCTCCACTACGATGATCCCGCCGTCAGGCAGCGGGTGCGGCCGATGCTTCAGCAAATGGCGCAGGAGGGGGCGCAGGCGCTCAGGACGATCCTTTGGTACCGCCTCGCGGAGGATGTTCCGATGGCGCACGCGGTCGAGCGGCACGATCACCTCGGCTATCCGGTGGCGACCGGAGGCATCCTGCCCAATGGCTATATCGAGAATCTCAAGGAATTCGCGCGGGACGTCGCCGAAGCCGGGTACAAGCGGCTCTACATTAACATGGCGCCACAGGGGACCTCGAACCCGATCACTTCGGCCCGGACTTGCCGGCCGGGAATGCCGAATTGCTGGCATCCCGATTACCTGCAGGAGGTCTGGTCGGTGGCCGATCAGGTGATCGGCGAATTGCGCAAGGATTCAGGCTCCCGCATCGATCTCGTCTTCGACATCGCGTCGGAGAGCTGCTTCCTCCCCGACCCGAACAGCGAGCTCGAGCAGAATTTGGCGCGGCAGGTCCGCTACATGGTCTCGCACTACGCGAGCACTTACGGCAGCGGGGGCTTCGTCGTCAGCTGCATCGGCGTGCGCGCCCAGCGCGCGCTGCCGGATTTGAAGGCTCTTCAGGCCCTGTACCAGGAACTCAACGTCCGTCCGGCCGCCGTGGACGTGCATATGTATCCCCTGGATGCGGGCCAGGCGGAGGCGATCCTCCTCGCCGCGAGCCAGGCCGCCACGGCGCTGAGCGTGCCGCTCGACATTTCGGAGACGTTCGCGAATGATCCCATGGTCGCGCAGCTTCTGGAGCAACTGGCCGGAAGCGGCAAACTATCCAACCTTCGTACGGTGCTGGTCTTTCCACACAGCCGAAGCGCGGTCTGCCATGCGGACGTATCTCCTCCGTATGATGTCGGCGGGCTCGAGCGAATGTTCGGACTGCTCGATGAGCGGGGTCGTCGAAAGCCGGCCTGCAGTCCCTAGATCAAGATGAATTGAGGTCGAATCGACCTAAAATCTGAATTGTGATCTCATTCAAATGTTTAGAGACCGATTCAGCGTTCTGGCCGAATTGGCCTGAACGCATCGGGCTCTCGCGGCGTTCAGACGGCGTAGCCGTACCTCGCAAGGTTAGGCGCCATGATTGAAGTCATGAGGGCGATTTCGTCTGCATCGAAGACGGTGCGATAGCCGCCGATCTCGCCGGTCTGCCGCGGCTTGTCCGGGCCGCGTGTCGCGGCGGGCACGTTCTCCAGCTGGGTCGCATCGGCGAGGCGGACGAGCTGCTCCTCGGAGATCGTGTAGCCGAGATGTCGATAGAGCCTGCCTATGACCTCTACGGGACTCTGGCGCATTTCTTCGTACCGGACGAGGTATCGCCGGGCCTCGGCATGCGCTTCGAACGCCGATCGGATGATGTCGATCTGGAAGTTCCAGAAGTGCGCATAGAAGGCGATCGCGTATCGGCGGAGGCCGCGATCGCCGGTCGTCGCCAGCTCCGGCGATGCGAAGGGCGAGAACCGTGACTTCAGGACGTCGCGACCGTCACGAAGCATGAACACCATGTGCGACTCCGGAAAGGCCCGCATGATGAAATCTGCGGCATGGGAATCGTTCGGCATCTTCAGGGCAACGCGAGAAAAGCCCAGGATACCCCACTCGTTGATGACATGTTCTAGCGCCACGTCCCGAAGCAGGCGGTGATAGAGTTCAAAATTCTGACGGCTGAGAATCTGGTTCTCCAACGCCATGTTGGTGAAGCCTCGCTGAAACACGGGAAGCGCCGCGCCGCCGCGCTTGACTTGTCCGGTCTCGAGGTCAAAGCCGCTCGCGAGATGGTACGGATGGGCCTGCGGGTCGAAGAACCGTTCGGCGTCCCACCGCAAGGGCGCGAACATTCTTCCGACGCCCGATTCGTCGATCGGCCGCGCGCGCCCCTCGGCGCAAAGGACGTCGACGGCCAACCAGGTGCTGCCTGAACGCGCAGTCGAGAAAACCCAGATCGCCGACCGTGCCAAGGTGTTCCAGAGGCGGGGCTTCGCTGCAAGGCAGACGTCGATATCGAACAGAATCTCCCCGTTGGCGAGGGACCCGACGCGGATTGGCCGTGCGGATATCGTGACGTGGTTGGAAGGCTTCCGGAATGCCTCGACCGGTATAAGAAACTGATGTCTGCCGTAGCACTTCTGATATAGGCGCCCGGCGACAGGCGCGTCATCCATCTGTACCGAGACTTCGAATTCCCAGCCGTGGTTCTGGAAGGAAGTAAAGTGCTTCGACCAGACGTCGATCACGATGTGCGTGAAGGCGCCTTCGCCGCCGGGATGCTCGAAGAGATAAAGCAAATTGGGGAATTCCAACGCGGCTGCCTGCCGGAATCTCGTGCCCCCAAGATCGCCCGAAACGTTCACCTCGGGCGCAGCATATCCGGGATATGCGTCCGCGTAGACGATTCTGGGAGTAACGATCGTGAACGGCCTTTCATCCATATTGTTCTAAACCGGCTCCCGGATCGACCTAGTTCCGCTTTCTCAAAACAAGAAATCTCCGCCAACAGGTACCTAAACCGACCCACAACTCAACGTAAACGCGTGCCAGACAGTAGTAGATATGCCTAATCTAGAATAGTCTGGAAGACCTGTCACGAGGGCGCCCCAATCCGCTCGACAATCCGGCCGAACGTGCTCGAAGGCAGGAACCCCGGCAACCGGGGCCCTGCCGATGTTCGCACGAGCCTCCTTGGACAACCACGTAATTGCGCACTTGCGCGGGTTGCCGCGGTCCAACGCCTTGATCTTCATGACGGCGCCGCGGCGCCCGATCGGCTGAGAACCCGGTGACGATGTCCTCACGGCCTGGAGGGCGAATAGCCTCGATCACGTAGCCGCCCACAATCACCTATCTCTCAAAGAGAGCGATCGAAGCAGCCGCGTCCCCGAGCCACCTGCACCCGATGTTCCGGGAAGTCGGGGCGGCCGGCGGTGCCCTCGAAGCCTGGCTCATGCGGCGAGATGCGCCTTCGTCCGCTCAGGTGACGCAGGTGGTGGATTGACGTGTGAACTGGGCCCCGAGGAGCACGAGCGAATCCGCCAAGCCGAGCCGAGGATATACCCGCTCGAGAAGGTCAGGACGAGCTACCCTGAAGCAGAGCTGGCCGTCCGGCGCTCAGGCCGGGCGGTTGAGACCCTTCAGCATGGCGGCCGCGGTCTGATCGAGATCGTCGATCGCCAGGCATTTCTCTGCAGCGACACGCGCAACGCCGATCCGCTTCGCCTTCTCGGCATAGACGGCGATCCGGCGCCAGAAGCTCGGATCAGGTTCCTTGCGGGCCAGCAGGCGCGCGAACACGTCGTCGATGGAGGCGGGCGGCAGTTTGCCGCCGAGCCCTGCGGCGTGCCGCGCGACGATCATCATCACCCCGGACTCGGTCGGCTCAAGGCTGTGCAACTTGACCGCGATCTCGGCCATCTGGTTCTCGGTCTCCTCGCGCTTGCGCGGTCCCCCCAGTCCCCTGTCGGCGGCGCCGTTGAGGATCCAATAGAACTTCAGCCACAAAGTGAAGTCCTGCGTGGCAACGGCTTCGAGCGCGCGCCGGGCGCCTGCTGCGACCTTCGTCCACCGGCTGGCGTCCTTCGTCTTGATGGCGTCGGCCGCGGCGTCCAGCCAAAGCGGCACCGCATCCGGTTCGCGCGCCAGCAGCTTGTCCTGCAACTCGCGCGCCCGTCGGAACCATGTCTCGCGACGTTCCAAATCGCCGGCCGCGAAGGCCCGGTACAGGCGATGCAGGCTGAACAGAGTCGGCGTGTCCTGACCAAGCGTCGGCGCCAACATCGACAGTGACTGAACCGCCAGGTCCCGCCTCCTCTGCAGCATCTGGGTTTCGACGATCTCCACCGAGAGCACCGGATCGCGGCCGTACCGCTCGATCGTCGCTTGCAATATCTCTTGGAGGAGCAAGAACTGCTCGACCTCGCGGGCCAGCTCTGCAGCCTCGCGAAAACATTCCCGTGGCACGCCGGCATCCGCCGGAGTCTTGAAGAGGCGCGACACCAGACTCTGCAAATCCTGGCGCGCCTCGAGCTTCCGGCCGTGCTTCACGAGCGAGCGCAATCTCGCGAACTCCGCCGCCAGCTGGGTCGCAAGGGGCGACTGCTCGGACTCTGGTCTGTCCGTACTCAAGGCCCGGGCCCGGGCTGCTGCGTTGGCCCAGGCCATGCCGACCGAGGGTGCTGCCAAGCGACGAGCCGCCGCGGCGATGTCGGCATCCTTGCAAGCTCCGTGGAAGCCTGATGACGAGGCTTCGGGTCAGCCACGCTCATTCCAGGCTTCGGTTTCGCAAAGAATCTCGACATTCGAAGATTGCAACCGGCGCCCTCTCAAACCTGCATCATCATCATCCGGTTCACGGCAAGGCCGAGCCTGCGCATGTCCGACCCGGCACCGATCGCGCTGGGAGAGCAGGCCCTGGGCAGGTAGAGATCGATTTCCGTGTGCGAGTCTCGAAAGACATGCCTCGGAATCGGGACCTCGAGCTCGACCGCCCCGTCGATCACCGCAAACCCGACACGGAGGAAGTTCACGAAGACCGTTACCTCCTGGTAGGGGACCTTGCCATCGCCCAGGAACGGGAAGCAGCTCAGCACCAGGGATACATCCGAAACGGGCGGCTTGACCGACATTCGCAGCTTTGCGTTCAGCCCGTCCGTCCAGGTCAGGCCTTCCTCCGGCTTCGCCCATCCCGACATGCAGTAGTTCTGGGCGTTTCCGGCACTGGTGAAGTTCAGAAGCTTTGCCCATTCATAGGACGCGACCCGACTCTCCAACATCTAGAGCGATCTCCCCTCGACTTAGCTAAAACGCAGAAAAACAACACTATTCGCGCTATGATTGTCCGGTCGCGCGGCTGAGGTGGGACGGACCGAGTTTACGGCCGCGAGTTGTATGGCGCAACCAAGCGGGTCGAACCCCGAACCTCGGTCGAAGAGTCGAGCAGGGCGACCGTCGCGAAGGCTCATGACGGTCCCGGCTATGCGATCGCGATCAATCGACCCGCGAGGAGTCATATCCGGGTACAGATCTGCAGCCAAAGGACCGGTGGATCAGACCGCTCGCCGCCGCAACGCGGCGAGCTCGGCCTCGGTGAAGCGGTAGACGGTGGAGCAGAACTCGCAAGTGACTTCGGCCTGTCCGTCGGCTGCCACGTGAGCCAGATCGTCCTCCGGCAGCGATCGCAGCACCGATTCGATGCGGGCTCGCGAGCAGCGGCACCGATCGACCAGAGGGTGTGCCGGAAAGACGCGCACGGCCTCCTCGTGAAACAGGCGATAGAGCAGTCCGTCCGCACCCAGCGACGGGTTGGTCAGCTCGGCCTCGCTGCACGTACCCAGCTTGCCGAGGACGAGGCGCCAGCCGTCATCCTCCGCCTCGGCCGCGCGGCTCTCGGCGACGCCGCCTTCGGCCGGAATGCGCTGCAGCATGATCCCGCCCGCACGCCAGCCGCTCTCGCGCTTGGCAGCTGCCACGGTCAGGCCGGCCTCGATCTGCTCCGATTGCCGGAAATAGTGGTGCGCGCACTCGGCGAGCGTGGCGCCTTCCAGCGCGACGATTCCCTGGTAGCGCTCGGCGTGTTCGCCCTGGTCGACGGTGAAGGCGAGATGGCCGGCGCCGAGCAGCCGCGGCACCGGCGCGCCGGAACCCGTCGCGGCCGCCACTGCCCCATCGTCGTACTGAGCGTAGCCCCGTACGGCGCCCTCCGAGGTCACATCGGCGACGAGCAGCCGGATCGGCCCGTCGCTGCGCGTCTGGAGCGTGAAGACGCCCTCGTATTTGAGGGCGCCGGCGAGCAGCGCAGCGAGCGCGACAGCCTGCCCGAGCATCGCCGCGACCGCCTCGGGATAGGCGTGCCGGGCGATGATCCGGTCGAGCGCCGGCCCGAGCCGCGCCAGCCGCCCGCGCAGGCTCGGCGCCGTGAGCTGGAAGGGCCGGACGAGATCGTCGGTCGGCTCGGCCTCGCTCAGGTCAGGCACCAGTCGAGGATTGCCTTCTGCGCGTGCAGCCGGTTCTCGGCCTCGTCCCAGGCGGCCGATTGCGGCCCGTCGATCACAGCGGCGGTAACCTCCTCGCCCCGCTTGGCCGGCAGGCAGTGCA
>DATGFU010000464.1:0-13996 GCA_035308865.1 Allostellaceae bacterium
AGCATGCGGCTCGGCGCCTATCCGGCGATTCTGGCGCCCGGCAGCCGGGTGGCGGAGATCTACGATGCAGGCGAGATCTCGGAGCGCCACCGTCATCGCTACGAGGTGAACATTCATTACAAGGAGAGGCTCGAGGCGGCCGGGCTACGCTTCTCAGGCATGTCGCCGGATGGGGTTTTGCCGGAGATCATCGAGCTGCCCGGCCATCCCTGGTTCGTCGGCGTGCAGTTCCACCCTGAGCTCAAATCGAAGCCGCTCGAGCCCCACCCGCTGTTCCGCTCCTTCGTCCGCGCCGCGCTCGACCAGGCGCGGCTGGTGTGATGACGCGGCACGTCACGATCGGCCGGCTGACCGTCGGCAACGACCTGCCGTTGACGCTGATCGCCGGTCCGTGCCAGCTCGAATCGCGGGAGCATGCCTTCACCTGCGCCGCGGCGCTGGTCGAGATGTGCGCCAAGGCCGGAATCGGCCTCATCTACAAGACCTCGTTCGACAAGGCGAACCGCACCTCGCTCGACGGCAGGCGGGGGATCGGCCTTGAGGAGGGCCTGCCGATCCTGGCGGAGCTGCGCCAGCGCTTCGGAATTCCGGTCCTGACCGACGTGCACCTGGCGGAGCAGTGCGTGCCTGCCGCAGAGGCAGTCGACGTGCTGCAGATCCCCGCGTTCCTCTGCCGCCAGACCGATCTGCTGCTGGCGGCCGGACGGACCGATGCGGCGATCAACGTCAAGAAGGGGCAGTTCCTCGCCCCGTGGGACATGGCCAACGTCGCCGAGAAGATCGCCAGCACGGGGAACGAGAGGCTGCTCCTGACCGAACGCGGGGTGAGCTTCGGGTACAACACGCTGGTCTCGGACATGCGTGCCCTGCCGGTGCTGGCCGCGACCGGCTATCCTGTCGTGTTCGACGCGACCCATTCGGTGCAGCAGCCGGGCGGGCAGGGGACAGCCTCCGGCGGCGATCGACGTTACGTGCCGGTCCTGGCTCGGGCGGCGGTTTCGGTAGGTGTCGCCGCCGTCTTCGCCGAGACCCATCCGGATCCGGACCACGCGCCGTCGGACGGTCCGAACATGCTGCCGCTGCGGGCGATGCCCGATTTCATCGCGACGTTGATGGCGTTCGACGCGGTCGCGAAGGCGCGACCATTGGATCCAATTTAGCGGATTGTCGCGCTTCCTGGCACGGATGTTGCGACATCACGACTTGCGGCACCGGCCTCCGGGCCTGCCGCACGTCTCTTTAGGCGTTTCCTCCCTAAACTCAGGCCGCGCTTCTGCGCGGCCTCTTCATTTGCAGCTTCGGCATACAGCTCCTGGGAGGGCTGCACAAGAGTGAGGCAGCGCGCCGCTCTATCGGGCAAGGGAGCGGCCGAGGCCTGAGCCTCGGCCGCCGAACCGTTACTCGGTCCAGGTGTGCACCACCCGGCGGGTCGTCCGTTCGACCACGACAGGATGGTTGTTGATGATGCTGTAGCTGTAGCGATCCGGGTTCTGCACCTGAATCGTGCTGGGGAGCGGATACAGCGTCACCGAGTCCGGGACCGCCACGCCCACGGTCGCATTGAACGCCGGGTCGGTGACCGGCGCGTAATGCTGGGTCGTCGAGTATTGCCGGATCACGGCACCGTCGTCGTTGGTCCAGGTCGTGGTGGTGGTTGTCGTCTGCTGCGCCGCGGCAACGCCGATGCTCACGACGAGCGCCGATGCCGTGGCCAATGATAGCAATGAGTTCCTCACAGGAACCTCCTCATCGGGATTCACGTATGGCCAGCATCCCGGGCGCCCCACGGCCTCGCCGCCGGGGCAAGTCCCGGGATTGGACGGAAAATGAACCCCTCGCCGTCGCTTGAGTTGCGCGAACGGCCAAGTTGCCGCAGTTCTGCCGCGGGTTGAGACCGAGGTCCGGCTATTATCCGACCGCCTTTTCCGCTTGCTTCGCAGCTTCGAAGCACGAATAAGACGACGCCCGAGTCGCCGTCCGGCTCTCGACGATGACCAGCACAAGATCGCGGCGACCGGCCGGGATCGAACCGGCAGTCGTGCGGGTTCGCTCTGACGACAATGTTGGAGGAGAAAGTCGATGGCTACCGACACGGCAAACGACCTGCAGGCGGAGCTGCGGCAGCTCCGAGCCGACATCGCGAAGATCAGCGAGACGGTCGGCGGTCTCGCCCGCCAGGGCGCATCCGACGCGGCCGGAAAGGCCAAGGCTTCCCTGGACGCCGCGGTCGACCACGCCAGGTCGCACGTGAACGACATCGCCGAAACGATCCAGGAAAAGCCACTGTCGTCGGCCGTCACCGCCTTCGGAATCGGCGTCATCTTCGGAATGCTCTTTGCCGCCCGGCGTGGCTGAACCCAGCCGGGCCCGGTGAGCCGCCCCATGGCGCGGATAGGGTTCGCCATAGCGGCCATGATGGTCGCGCTGATCGCCAGCGTGACGGCGCTCGTCTTCCTGGCCGTGACGACCTTCCTGGCGTTGCGCCAAGACTTGTCGCCGCCGATGGCGGCGCTCGCGACCTCCGCCTGCGCCTTGCTGTTCGCAGCGATCGTCGCCTTGATCGGGTGGCTGGTGTGGCGCGGCGCTTTCCGGACCCGGGCAAGCCGCCCGGCGCCGCCCGGCGGCGTGGCCGCCGCGCTCGGCGAGATCGTCGGGCGGGAATACCTTGCCATGGCGAAAGCGGCGCCGGGACGCACGGTCGGCATCGCGTTGGTTGCCGGCTTCGTGGTCGGTGCCGTGCCCGAGGTGCGCCGGGCCCTCGCCAAGCTCATGGGGATGGGCTCCGAGCCGAAGCCCTGACCCCCCGGGCTACCGTCCGGCGCCGGCGATCGCCTCAGCTTTCGAAAGCAGGGCCTCTGCCATCCGGATGCTGGCGATGTCGATCAGCCTGCCGTCGAGCGAGACGGCGCCCTTGCCCTGTTTCGCCGCTTCCTCCATCGCCGCCACGATCCTGCGCGCCCGCGTCACCTCGGCGTCCGAGGGCGTGAAGACGTCGTTTGCCAGTTCGATCTGCGAGGGGTGGATCGCCCATTTGCCCTCGTACCCGAGCACGGCTGCGCGCATCGCCGCCGCGCGATAGCCGTCGGGGTCGCCGAAATCGCCGAAGGGACCATCGATCGGCCGGAGCCCGTAGGCGCGGCAGGCGACCAGCATCCGCGTCTGCGCCCCGTGCCACTGGTCGCCCCAGAAATAGGCGCGCCTTCCGTCGGAATCCTTGTCCGAAAGGACGCCGTAATCCGGATTGACGCCGCCGATGACGGTTGTCCGCGCCCGCGTCGAAGCGGCGTAATCGGCGACGCCGAAGCTCATCGCCTCCAGGCGCTTCGACGAGGTCGCTATCGCCTCGACATTGGCCATGCCGAGCGCGGTCTCGATCAGCACCTCGAAGCCGATCCGCTTGGTGCGCTTCTTCGCCGCCTCGATCTGGGTGACCAGCATGTCGACGGCGTAGACATCGGCAGCCACGCCGACTTTGGGGATCAGGATCATGTCGAGGCGTGGGCACGCCTCGACCACGTCGATCACGTCCCGGTACATGAAATGCGTGTCCAGCCCGTTGATGCGGACCAGCATCGTCTTCGTACCCCAGTCGATCTCGTTGAGGCCCTGGACGATGTTGCGGCGTGCCTGCTCCTTGTCGTCCGGGGCGACCGCATCCTCGACGTCGAGGAAGATCACGTCGGCGGCCGATTTCGCCGCCTTCTCGAACAGGCCGGGATTGGTGCCGGGCACCGCGAGTTCCGAGCGGTGCAGCCGCGGCGTCGCCTGCTCGATCGTCGTGAAGCTCATTGCGATGCCCTCTTTCCGCGTTCTGCCAGGACCTTGGCTACAGTCGTGCCGAACTCGGCAGGGCTCGGCGCCACCGTCAGCCCGTAGGACCGCATGAGCTCGGTCTTTTCTGCGGCGCCGTCATGCTCGCCCGCGACGATCGCCCCGGCATGGCCCATGCGCCGGCCTTTCGGCGCCGTGAGGCCGGCGACATAGCCGATGACAGGCTTTGTCATATGCTCGCGGATCCACGCGGAGGCCTCCGCCTCTTGTGGGCCGCCGATCTCGCCGATCATCAGCACGGCCTCGGTGTCTGGATCCTGCTCGAAGAGCTGCAGGTGGTCCAGGAACGAGCTGCCGTTGATCGGATCGCCGCCGATGCCGACCGAGGTCGACACGCCGAGCCCGACCGCCTTGAGCTGCGATGCCGCCTCGTAGCCGAGCGTGCCCGAGCGCGAGACGATGCCGACCGTGCCGTGAGCATAGATGTGGCCGGGCATGATGCCGAGCATCGCCTTGCCCGGGCTGATAATGCCGGCGCAGTTGGGTCCGACCAGCGTCGTGCGCCGCTCGCGCGGGAAGCGCAGCAGGTACCGCTTCACCCGCATCATGTCCTGCACGGGGATGCCGTCGGTGATCGAGCAGACGAGGCGGATGCCGGCATCGGCCGCCTCGGCGATGGCATCGGCGCAGAAGGCCGGCGCCACGAAGGTGATCGAGGCCAAGGCCCCGGTCGCCCGGGCCGCGTCCTTCACCGTGTTGAAGACCGGCCGCCCGAGATGGCTGGTGCCGCCCTTGCCGGGCGTGACCCCGCCGACGACATTGCTGCCGTAGAGGATCATCTCGCGGGCATGGAACGTGCCCTTGTCGCCGGTAAAGCCCTGGATGAGGATCGGGGTCGTCTCGTCGATCAGGATGCTCATCGCTCAGCCTCCCGTGCCGGCGGCGGAAACGGCCTTGGCGGCGGCGTCGGCCAGGGTCTCGGCGGTGGTGATCGGGATCCCGCTCTCGGCGATGATACGGTTGCCCTCGTCGACATTGGTGCCGGCAAGACGGACGACGAGCGGCAGCGTCATCCCGACCTCGCGCCAGGCCTGGACGACGCCTTGGGCCACCCAGTCGCAGCGGTTGATGCCGGCGAAGATATTGACCAGCACCACCCGCACATTGCGGTCGGCGAGCACGACGCGGAAGGCGGCCGCCACCCGGTCTGGCGACGCACCGCCGCCGACATCGAGGAAGTTGGCCGGGCTGCCGCCGGCGAACTTGATCATGTCCATGGTCGCCATGGCGAGGCCGGCGCCGTTGACGATGCAGCCGATCACGCCGTCGAGGCCGACATAGTTGAGGTTGTACTGCGCCGCCTCGACCTCGCGCGGGTCCTCTTGCGTGGGATCGCGCATGGCGGCAACCAGCGGCTGACGAAAGAGGGCGTTGTCGTCGAACGACATCTTGGCGTCGAGCGCCACGATCCGGTCGTCCGTCGTCAGCACCAGCGGATTGATCTCCAGCAGCGTCGCGTCGAGATCGCGAAAGGCACGGTAGGCGGCAAGGATCGCCTGCGTCGCCCGGCTGACCTGCTTCAGGTTGAGGCCGAGCTGGAAGGCGATTTCGCGGGCCTGGAAGGATTGCAGCCCGGCCGCCGGCTCGACCACGATGCGGATCAGCGCCTCCGGGTCGTTCTTGGCGATCTCCTCGATCTCCATGCCGCCGTGCCTGGAGGCGATCAGATGGATCCGCTCGGTCTTCCGGTCGAGCACCATCGACAGGTAGAACTCGCGCTCGAACTTGTCGGCCACCTCGACATAGATGCGGCGGACGGTCTTGCCTTCCGGCCCGGTCTGCACCGTCACCAGCTTCTTGCCCAGCAGGCTTTCGGCGATCTGATGGACGTCGTGATAGGTCCGGCACAGCTTGACGCCGCCGGCCTTCCCGCGGCCGCCGGCGTGGATCTGCGCCTTCACCGCCCAGTGCGAGCCGCCGAGCTCGGTCGCGGCATAGACCGCCTGGTCGGGGTTGTAGGCGACCTGGCCGCGCGGCACCGGTACCCCGAATTTCGCGAGAAGCTCCTTCGCCTGGTACTCATGGACATCCATCGGGAGCCTCCTAACCGATCAGAATCGCGCGGAAATCGTTCACATTGGTCAGCGACGGCCCGGTGACGACCAGGTCGCCGAGCTTCTCGAAGAACCCGTAGGCATCGTTCGCCGCAAGATAGGCCGCCGCATCGGCACCCAGCGAAGCCGCGCGCGCCAGCGTGTCCGGCAGGACGATCGCGCCGGCATTGTCCTCGGTGCCGTCGATCCCATCGGTATCGCCGGCGATGGCGGCGATACCAGGCGCGCCGTCGAGGGCCACCGCCAGCGCCAGCAGGTACTCGGCGTTCCGGCCGCCGCGGCCCTTACCGCGGACCGTGACGGTGGTCTCGCCGCCGGAGAGCAGCGCCAGCGGCGCCTCGCCGGCGCGCGACTTGGCGAGGGCGGCATGCTCTGCCGCCAGCTCGCGCGCCTCGCCTTCCAGCGCGTCGCCTAGCATGACGGCACGATAGCCTTGGACTTCCGCCACCGCGGCAGCCGCCTCCAGCGCATCGCGGGGCGTGACGATCATGTGCGGCTCGGCATTCGCGAAGCAGGGATCGCCCGGCTTCGGCGTCTCGTCCGTGGCTGCCTCGAAGCGGGCGATGACGGCAGGCGACGGTTCCAGCTCATATTTCTTCAACACAGCGCAGGCGTCGGCGAAGGTCGTCGGATCGGCAATGGTCGGGCCGGAGCCGATCACGGCCGGATCGTCGCCGGGCACGTCGGAGATCATCAATGTGACCACGCGCGCCGGTGCTGCGGCGGCGGCGAGCCGGCCGCCCTTGATGGCGGAGAGATGCTTCCGCACGCAGTTCATCTCGGCGATGTTGGCGCCCGAGCGCAGCAGCGCACGGTTGATCGCTTGCTTCTCGTCGAGCGTGATCCCGCGGGCGGGCAGGGCGAGCAGCGCCGAGGCGCCGCCCGAGATCAGCGCCAACACCAGATCGTCCGGCGTGAGGCCTTGCACCCGCTCCAGAATGCGCCGCGCGGCTTGCATGCCGGCGGCGTCCGGCACCGGGTGCGCGGCCTCGACAACCTCGATGTGCCTGCAGGGCACCGCATGGCCGTAGCGCGTGACGACGAGGCCTTCCAGCCGGCCGTCCCAATGCGCCTCGACCGCCGCCGCCATCGAAGCGGCCGCCTTGCCGGCGCCGACGACGATCGTGCGGCCCTTGGGCCGCGCCGGCAGATGCGGCGGCAGACACACGGAAGGCAGCGCGCGGCGCATCGCGGCGTCGAAGAGGTCGCGGAGCAGGGCGCGGGAGTCCATGGGTTACGCCAAGCCCAGTCGCACCACCCCCACCCAACCCTCCCCCGCAAGCGGGAGAGGGCTCGTTTTCCCCCTCTCCCGCAAAGCGGGGGAGGGTCGGGGTGGGGGTGCCAGGAACAAGCTTATTCCTCGACGAGGTTCTGGGGCTTTCCGGCGACCCAGGCTTCGATGTTGTCGACCAGTTGGTTGGACAGGGTCGTCATCGCCTCGTGGCTGGCCCAGGCGACATGGGGGGTGACGATCAGGTTGGGGAGGTTTGCCTCGATCAGCGGATTGCCCGTTTTCGGCGGCTCGACCGTCAGCACGTCGAAGCCCGCGCCGGCGATCGTGCCGTCCTTGAGCGCCGCCACCAGCGCGTGCTCGTCCACGAGGCCACCACGAGCCGTGTTGATGAGGATGGCGTGGCGTTTCATCTTCGCCAGCTGCGCCGCGCCGATGATGTTCCGGGTCTGCTCGGTCAGCGGGCAGTGGAGCGAGACGATGTCGCTCTCGGTCAGGATCGTGTCGAGGTCGACCACGCCGGGGAAGGGGAAGGCGTCGGTCGCGATCACCTTCATGCCGAGCGCCTCGGCCCGCTTCGCGACCGATTTGCCGAGCGCGCCGAAGCCGATGAGGCCCAGCGTCGACCCGGCAATGTCGCGGATCGGATGGTCGAAATAGCAGAACTGGTCGATCGCCGCCCATTTGCCGGCGCGCACGTCGAGCGTGTAGGGGATCAGGCTGCGGCGCAGCGCGAAGATCAGCGCCAGCGTGTGTTCCGGCACCGTGTTGACCGCGTAGTTGCGGATGTTCGAGATCGCGACCCCGTGCGTCTTGCAGTGGGGCTTGTCGATGCAGTCCGTGCCGGTCGCGGCCACTGCGATCAGCTTGAGCTTCGGCAGTCGCTCCAGTGTCGGGACGCGCAGCTGAACCTTGTTGATGACGGCGATATCCGCATCGGCGAGGCGCTCAACGATCTCGCCGGGCGCCGTCTCCTGATATTCGACATACTCATGCGGAAAGGCGGGCGCCCGCAGCTTCACGCCCAGGGTCGCGCGATCGAGGAACACGATCCGATGCGTCATCTTCGCCTCCCATCATGCGGGCGGTGGTCCCGCCCTGTCGTTCACCTCGGCTGGTTCGATCCGCGGAAATGCTTCTGGGCCGCGCCGACGCCGCTGCCGGGCTCGATCGGGATGCCGACATCCAGCATCGCCATCTCGGCCCCGCCGAGTGCGCCCAGCACCATCAGCTCGTTGAGGTCGCCCAGATGCCCGATGCGGAAGAGCTTCCCCGCGACCTTGCTGAGTCCCGCACCCAGCGCAAGGTTGTAGCGCCGGAAGGCGGTCGAGATCACGTCGGCACCGTTGAAGCCCTCCGGTACCATGATCGCGCTCACCGTGTCGGAGTGCCATTTCGGTTCCTTCGCGCAGAGCTTCAGGCCCCAGGCGGCGACCGCGGCGCGCACGCCGCCGGCGAGATGGTGGTGCCGGCGGAAGACGTTCTCCAGCCCTTCCTCCTTGATGATCGCCAAGGACTCCCGTAGGCCGTAGAGCAGCGGCAGCGATGGCGTATAGGGGAAGTAGCCCGTCGCGTTCGCCTTGGTCATGTCGTCGAAGTCGAAGAAGACGCGGGCGCATTTCGCGGACTTCTTGGCTTCGAAGGCCTTCGGCCCGGCGCAGACGAGGGCGAGACCCGCCGGCAGCATGAAGCCTTTCTGCGAGCCGGCGACCGCGATGTCGACGCCCCACTCATCCATGCGGAAATCGATCGAGCCGATCGAGCTCACGCCATCGACATAGAGCAGGGCAGGGTGCCTGGCCGCGTCGATCGCCTTGCGCACGGCGTGGACGTCGCAGCTGACCCCAGTCGCCGTCTCGTTCTGGACGACCATCACGCCCTTGATGCGGTGATCCTTGTCGGCCTCGAGCGCGGCGTGGACGTGCTCCGGATGCGTGCCGGTGCCCCATTCCTCCTCGAGGATCTGCACGTCGAGACCGATGCGCTGGGCGAGATCGATCCAGAGATGGCTGAACTGGCCATAGCGCGAGGCCAGCACCCGGTCGCCGGGCGACAGCGTGTTGGTCAGCCCGGCTTCCCAGCCGCCGGTGCCGCTGGCCGGGAAGATGAAGCATTGCCCGGCCTTGGTCTTGAACACCTCATTGAGGCCTTCGAAGATCGGCAGGGTGAAGTCGCCGAAGGTGGGATTCCGGTGATCCTCCATCGCGACGGCCATGGCGCGGATGACCCGGTCGGGGATGTTCGTGGGACCGGGAACGAACAGAAAATGGCGGCCTGGCATCGTCCGTTTCTCCTCACTGGCGCGGGGGGAGTGACGCTTGGGGAGGAACCCGCACGTCGCTCGGAGGGTGCGTAATACCGGAGCCGCCCTCAGGACACACGGCGTCCGATAGTCGAAGAGAGGCGTCCCGATGTCGGCGGAACCTGTATATCGTGTCGCTCCGGTACAATTAAGCCGGCAAATTGGCTGTCTAGCCTCGCTGGAGGCGCTCTCTCCCCGGGAGCGTCGTGGTAGGCTTTCGAAGGTGAATGAGCGCGCCCAGTGAATTCCGGCCATCCGCCGGACGCTCGGGCGCAGTATGGGGGAAGAGATGTCGCGGTCGCTTCTGTGCCTTGGCCTGGCCTCGTCGGTTGTTCTCGGATCGGCGTTCGACGCCGCGGCACAGCAGGCGCCGCCTCCACCCCCGCCGCCATCCGAGGCCGCCGCCCCCGCCGCACCATCCCGAGGCCAGCTCGAGGAGGTGGTGGTCACGGCCGAGCACCGCTCCGAGGACATCAACAAGGTGCCGATGAGCATTTCGGCGCTCACCGGCGACCAGATGGAGCAGCAGGGGATCAAGGATATCTCGGACATTGCCCGCTCCGTCCCCGGCCTCAATTTCCAAAGCACCGGCGACGCGTTCGGCACGACCGAGATTTCGATTCGCGGCATCAATTCGCAGGTGGGTGCAGCACCCACGGGCATCTACATCGATGAGACGCCGATCCAGGCGCGGCTCAGCGGCTTCACCGGCACCTCGAACCCCTATCCAAAGGTCTTCGACCTCGACCGCATCGAGGTGCTGAAAGGGCCGCAAGGCACGCTTTACGGCGCCGGCTCCGAGGGCGGCACGGTCCGCTTCATCACGCCCCAGCCGAGCCTGACGGATTTCTCCGGAACCGGCCATGCCGACGTGTCCTACACGGATGGCGGCGACCCCAGCTACGAGATCGGCGCGGCCGTCGGCGGCCCGATCGTCGACGGCAAGCTCGGATTCCGCGTGAGCGCCTGGTACCAGAACGAAGGCGGCTTCGTCGACCGCGTGGACCGCGACACCAACCAGGTCGTCGATCCCAACTCGGACTGGCAGGACAGCAAGGTGTTCCGCGCCGCCCTCAAGTTCCAGCCGGTCGACCAGCTGACGATCGCGCCCTCGGTCTACTACCAGGACCAGTACACCAATGATTCGAGCCTGTGGTCCCTGGCCGAGCCGTGCAGCAACGTCTCGGCGCACTGCCAGGTCCCCGTGGTCGGCGGCCCGTACAAGAATCTGGAGCAGCTGCAGCAGCCCGATAACGACTACTTCTACCTCACCGGCCTCGACGCCGAATATCGGTTCGACGCGGTCACGGTGAAGTCGATCACCTCGTGGTTCTATCGCAACGACAACCGCTACTCCGACGGCTCCTCCTACGATCTCTCGACCTTCGTGCCCTGGGACGGCGTTCCCGACGGCGGCGCCTATCTGCCCGGCGGCGCACCCTTCGTGTCGCATTACTTCCTGCAGAACGGGCAGCAGAATTTCGACCAGGAAATCCGGATCAGCTCCAACGACCAGCCGGGCGACCGGTTCTCGTGGATCGTCGGCCTGTTCTGGCAGCACAACCGGCAGCAGCTCGGCTATACCATTCGCGAGCCGCTGCAGAACGTCGCCAACGATCCTACGGTCCAGGCCAGTTATGGCGACGTGTTCCCCTGCACGATCCCGTTCTGCGCGACGCAGGACCTGTTCGGGACGCCGGATGTCGGCCCCTTCACCTATACCGACAACCAGATCACCCATGAATCCCAGGAGGCGATCTACGGCAACATCACCTGGCACGTGACCGACGACATCAAGCTCGACGTCGGGCTGCGTGGCGCGCGGTCGCTGTTCGACTTCCGCGACGTGCAAAACGGCCCGTGGAACTCGCATCAGTTGGCGAACGGCCAATGGACCGGCTACAGCGAATTCAATGCCACCAAAAAGGAATATCCCCTGACGCCGCGGATCAGCGCGTCATGGCAGGTCAACGACGATCAGATGGTCTACGCCACGATCGCGGAGGGCTACCGGATCGGCGGCGGCAACGACGACCTCAGCACGCTTCAGGCCTGCAAGCAGGATTTCGCCAATCTCGGCATCAGCGGCAACCCGCTGACCTATGATTCCGACACGGTGTGGAATTACGAGATCGGCGCCAAGGGCAAGGCGTTCGGCAACACGGTCCAGTTCGACGTATCGGCTTTCTGGATCAACTGGGCCAACATCCAGAGCGACATCTACCTGCCGATCTGCGGCTACACCTATACCCAGAACCTGGGCGACGCGGTCAGCCGCGGCGCCGAGTTCGACGCGCAATGGCGGGTGATGGACGGCCTGACCCTGTCCGGCACCATCGCCTATACCGACGCCGAATACACCACGACCACCGCCGTCAGCGGCAACATCCTGGCCCTCAAGGGCGACAGTCTGGGGACGCCGCCGCTGACCTTCACGATCGGCGCCGAGCACGACCAGGATCTCGGCGACGACATGAGCCTCTACATGCGCGCCGACTTCCAGTTCGCGAGTCATTACGAGCGCACGGGGAACGACGCCATCGTCTACACCGGCGACCCGGTGGTGCGTCCCGGCTTGTCGACCACCAACCTCAACGCCCGCGTCGGCGTGACCAAAGGCGGCTGGGACGTCTCGCTCTATGCCGTCAATCTCGCGAACACGCACACGATCACCTACGTGTACCACGACACGTACTACACGCCGGACGTGCGGGTGGAGAGCCAGCGGCCCCTCACGATCGGACTGACGGCCGACTACCGGTTCTGACCGGGCGGTCAGTCGACCGAGCAGAGGCCCCGGTCGAGCGTTGGCCGCGACTCCGGCAGAAGCGGCGCCGTGACCTTGATGGAGTCGTCGATCCGGGCGTCATAAGCCTCGTAGAGCGCGCTCAGCAGGAGCCGGGCCACCGCAGAGAGGCCCTCGGCGTTGCTTGTGTCCATGACCCGCTGGAAATTGCCGTGCGAGGCGTCGGTGGAGAAGCCAAGCTTGCCCAGCTTCGCGACTTTGGCCGCCGGGAGATGCACCTGCGACGGCGTTCCCGGCGATGTGTCGTAGAAGCCTGACGCCGCCTCGCACATCATCTGTCGGTCATTGTCGAAGAACGCGCACTGGACGTAGGCGGGGCCGGACTTGTGGACCGCGAGGATGAGGAAACGGCTGTCCTCCCGGTGCATGTCGCCCCGCTCGTGGATCGCGGCAAGGCGCACGGCCACCGGACATTCGTAGGCGAGGATGAACGCGTCGAGCCCCCGCGGTGCCGCCATCGCCGGCCCGGCCGCGAGCAGCAGAAGAATGGCCGCGACGCGCCGGCTGAACCGGCCGGGGCGGCGGCGTTGCGCGATCGGTGGTCCTCCCAAGCGAGCCTCCGACCGTGGCGAGGCGATACCCGCGGATGGAACGCGGGCGTTTGGGGGCTTATACGGCCATAGATTTTCAGGATGATGACCAGACTGGCGAAGCAATCTGGACGGAAGCGGTTCGGAGCCGGCTGGATGCCGGCTCCGATTTGCGCCTTCGGGCCCGGCCGGTGCTATTCGCAGCCGGTCGATGCGGCGGCCGCCTCGTCGTGGTTGGCAATGTGCGAATCCACTCGGGCGTCATGGCGCTCCATCTGCGCCTGCTGTTGTTCGCGAACGGCGTCGCCGTAATCGCCGACAGCCGCATCCCGCTGCGCATCACGCTGGTCCTGGCGGGCATCGCGCGCCTGATCATGCGCGGCCTCCGCGGTCCGGTCCGCCCGGTGCTCGTCCCACCGGCTCTCGCGGCACGGTGACTGAGCGAAGGCGGGAACCGCAGCAACGAAGGCGAGCACCGCGGCAGAATATCCGAAACGCATAATGGGTTCCTTT
Organism: Allostellaceae bacterium; assembly: GCA_035308865.1. Taxonomy (GTDB): domain Bacteria; phylum Pseudomonadota; class Alphaproteobacteria; order ATCC43930; family CGMCC-115725; genus DATGFU01. The sequence continues at coordinate 13,268 of DATGFU010000464.1, forward strand.
CCATCGTGGCGTTCTGGCTCCTTCGAGCCTTGCCCCTAAACATCTTCGGATACCTTCGGTTCCGTCCGTGCGCGATGCAGCACCGGCAACCGGCCAGGCCAGGGCACAGAACCAGATCGGTAGTCACCAGGGTCGGCACGTCGCCGTCGACCTGCTAGCGCCAGACTTCAATATTATTGATGGAAGGCGCCGTGCTTGGATCATAGAAATGTCAACCGGATCGAAGTCGCAGAAGCTCCTCAAGCGCCTCGAATCTTTTCAGCAGATCGCCCCCCCGTTTGATAGCGCAGTTGACCGAGAAGAGCGTATTGGGGGCGCCAGACGCCTGGGAAGTCGGGTTTTGGGCGCTCTATCGGAAGGATGCGCGTGATCTCGTCGCGCCTCAGATGGGGTGTCTGCCGTTCTTGGAAAGATTATTCATTAAAAACAGCAAGTTATGGTGAGCCGACGCTACTTTTCCCACGCTGATACCCACGTCCGAACGCCGGATTTGGGTGAACGGATGCGAATGATCGTGAACGTCAATGTGATTTCCTGGAGGCGGTTCACCATGCCGCCAAGTCTGCCTCTATTCGCCGGTCATGTCCAAAAATTCCCGCGGCGAGACGACCAGAGCCCGACCGTAGGACGGCTCTGTGAAGTGAGCTAGGTTGCCCGTCACAATGACGTCGGCGTCTGAACCTATCGCCACGATCACGTAGATTACGTCATCTTCGTCCGGCAGGCTTG
>DATGFU010000465.1:0-14873 GCA_035308865.1 Allostellaceae bacterium
GCTCGGCCAGTGCTACGAGGCGCTGGGCGTCATCCACGGCAAGTACGCGGTCGTGCCGGGCCGCTTCAAGGATTTCATCTCGACGCCCAAGCCCAATGGCTACCGCTCGCTCCACACCGCCGTGATCGGTCCGGAGAGCGAGCGCATCGAGGTGCAGATCCGCACGCGCGAGATGCACGAGGTGGCAGAGCTCGGCGTCGCCGCGCACTGGAGCTACAAGCAGGGCGCCGCGGTGCCGGACGGCACGCGCTACCGCTGGCTGCACGAGCTCCTCGACATCCTCGAGCACACGGCCAATCCCGAGGAGTTCTTCGAGAACACGAAGCTCGACCTCTACCAGGACCAGGTCTTCGTGTTCACGCCGAAGGGCGATCTCTATCCGCTGCCGCGCGGCGCCACGCCGGTCGACTTCGCCTATGCCGTCCACAGCCAGATCGGCGACAGCTGCGTCGCCGCCAAGATCAACGGGCGGATCGCGCCTCTGCGCACGGTGCTCTCCAACGGCGATCAGGTCGAGATCATCACCTCGAAGGCGCAGACGCCGAACCCGACCTGGGAGCGCTTCGTCGTCACCGGCAAGGCGCGGGCCCGCATCCGCCGCTTCATCCGGCTGCAGCAGCGCGCCCAGTATATAAATCTGGGCAAGGAAATCCTGGCCAAGGCGATCCGCCACGAGCAGGGCGAGTTCTCTGAGAAGCTTCTGGAGGCGGCGCTGAAGCCGCTGGAAGTGGCCAGCGTCGAGGATCTCTATGCGGCGGTGGGCGAGGGGCTGCTGACCCGGACCGAGGTGCTGAACGCCGCCTTCCCGAATCGCAACGAGCCGCGCTCGGCCAAGGTCGTGCCGCTGGCCCGCGCGCGCAAGACGCCGACCGATCATGCGGTGCCGATCCGCGGTCTGATTCCGGGCATGGCGGTGCATTTCGCCGGCTGCTGCCACCCGCTGCCGGGCGACCGGATCGTCGGCATCATCACCACCGGCAAGGGCGTCACCATCCACACGCTCGACTGCGACACGCTCGAGAGCTTCGCCGACGCGCCCGAGCGCTGGCTCGACGTCGCCTGGGATCCCGAGGAGGTCGACGGCGGCCATGTCGGCCGGATCTCGGTGATGATCGGCAACGAGCCGGGGAGCCTCGCCAACCTGACCACCGTCATCAGCAAGAGCGACGGCAACATCACCAACCTCAAGATCACCAACCGCTCGGCGGATTTCTGGGAAATCCTGGTCGACATCGAGGTGCGCGACGTGAAGCACCTGTCGAACGTGATCGCCGCGCTGCGCGCCTCCCCGGCCATCACCTCCGTCGAGCGCGCGCGGGGATAAAAGCCCCTCTCCTGCCCTTCAGGGCGGAGAGGGAGGGACCCATTGCGTGAGCAATGGGAGGGTGAGGTGGGCCGCGCCGCAGCTCCGACCTATCCCCCACCTCACCCCGACCCTCTCCGCCCCCAGGGGCGGAGAGGGAGACAAAGGCGATGTCGGCAGGACGTGCCTCCCATGCCGTCAGATGGCGCGGGTTCCGCTTTAGTGAGTGTTGTGACGCCGGAACGTTTTCGCTAGGGTGCCCGCCGTCTTCGCAAGGCTGCGTCCCCGACCCGCGAAGCGGATGCCGTCGGGGATCGTTGGCTAGAGAATCTTCGAGTACGGCAGGGCAGCAGAATGCAGCGATCCGTCGGTCGATCCCTTCTTGGTCTCCTCGCATGCCTCGCGCCGGGCGCGGCCTTCGCCGACCGGCCCGTGCCCTGGCAGATGTGGTTCCAGGACCCCGCGACTCCGGTCGCCGACCGGCTCCAGGACCTGCATTTCTGGGTGGTCGTCGTAATCACCTTCATCACCATCTTCGTGATGGGGCTGCTCGCCTGGGTGTGCTTCCGCTACCGCGCGAAGGCCCATCCGGTGCCGACGCGGACCACCCACAACACGGTGATCGAAATCGCCTGGACGGTGATCCCGATCGTCATCCTGCTCTGCATCGCCGTCCCCTCGCTCAGCCTCATCTATTTCCAGGAGCGGATCCCGAAGGACGTCGCGCTGACCCTCAAGGTCACCGGGATCCAGTGGTACTGGCACTACGATTATATCGATAACGGCGGCTTCGGCTTCGACAGCCAGCGCAAGGACGATTCGAAGCTCAGCGATCCGTCGCTGCGGCTGCTCGACGTTGACAACGAGGTCGTGCTGCCGGTCGGCGAGAACATCCGTGTCCAGATCGCCGGCAACGACGTGATGCACAGCTGGTTCGTGCCCTCGCTGGCGGTCCAGAAATACGCCGTCGTCGGGCGGCTGAACGAGGTCTGGATCAACATCGAGCGCGAAGGCACGTATTTCGGCGAATGCAATCAGATCTGCGGGATCAACCACGCCTTCATGCCGATCAAGATCCACGCGGTCTCGAAGGAAGCCTTCGCGGCATGGGTGGAGGATGCGAAGAAGAAGTTTGCCCAGGACGGAGCGCAGCGGCCGCAACTGGCCGACGCGACTCCGGCGCACTGATCAGATTGGGACCGAAGGGCTAGGACGATGGCGCACACAGCCGAAGCACACGACGAGCACGATGTTCACGAGCACCACGCGCCGGGCTTCGCGCGTCGCTGGCTCATGTCCACGAACCACAAGGACATCGGCACGCTCTATCTGATCTTCTCGATCATTGCGGGGCTGATCGGCGGCGCCTTCTCGGTGGCGATGCGCTACAACCTGATGCACCCCGGCGCCGCCCTCGTCGGCGACGATCATCAGCTCTACAACGTGATGGCGACGGCGCACGGCCTCATCATGGTGTTCTTCACCGTGATGCCGGCGACCATGGGCGGCTTCGGCAACTGGTTCGTGCCGCTGATGATCGGCTCGCCGGACATGGCCTTCCCGCGGCTGAACAATGTCAGCTTCTGGCTGCTGGTCCCGTCCTTCCTGCTGCTGACCCTCTCGACCCTGGTCGGGCCGACCGGCGATGTCGGCGTCGGCACCGGCTGGACGATCTACGTGCCGCTGTCGGCGAAGGAAGGGCCGGGGATGGACATGGCCATCTTCGCGCTGCACCTTGCGGGCGCCTCGTCGATCCTGAGCTCGATCAACTTCATCACCACGATCTTCAACATGCGCGCGCCGGGCATGACGTTGCACAAGATGCCGCTCTTCGCCTGGGCCGTGCTGATCACCGCCTTCCTGCTGCTGCTGTCGCTGCCCGTTCTCGGCGGCGCCATCACCATGCTGCTGACCGACCGGAACTTCGGGACGACCTTCTTCAACCCGGCCGGCGGCGGCGACCCGATCCTGTTCCTGCACCTGTTCTGGTTCTTCGGGCACCCCGAGGTCTACATCATGATCCTGCCGGGCTTCGGCATGGTCAGCCACATCATCTCGACCTTCTCGAAGAAGCCGATCTTCGGCTATCTCGGCATGGCCTACGCCATGGTGTCGATCGGCGTGATCGGCTTCGTGGTGTGGGCGCACCACATGTACACGGTCGGCCTCGACCCCGACACGCGGGCCTACTTCACGGCCGCGACCATGGTCATCGCCGTGCCGACGGGCGTGAAGATCTTCTCGTGGATCGCCACGATGTGGGGCGGCTCCATCGAGTTCAAGACGCCGATGCTGTGGGCGATCGGCTTCATCTTCCTCTTCACCGTCGGCGGCGTCACCGGCCTGGTGCTGTCCAATGCCGGCGTCGATATCGCGCTCCACAACACCTATTACGTGGTCGCGCATTTCCACTACGTGCTGAGCCTGGGCGCCATCTTCTCGATGTTCGCCGGGTTCTATTACTGGCTCGGCAAGATGTCGGGGCGGCAATATCCGGAATGGATGGGCCAGATCCATTTCTGGACGACCTTCATCGGCGTCAACGTGACCTTCTTCCCGATGCATTTCCTCGGGCTGGCCGGCATGCCGCGGCGCTACGCCGACTATCCGCCGGCCTTCGAGGGCTGGAACGAGGTCGCCTCGTGGGGCGCCTACATCTCCTACGCCTCGACGTTGTGGTTCGTGATCACCGTGATCTACACGCTGACCGCGGGCAAGCGCGTGGCCGCCAACTACTGGGGTCCCGGTGCCACGACGCTGGAATGGACGGTGCCGTCGCCGCCGCCCTTCCACACCTATGACGAGCTGCCGGTCATCCGGTAGGCAATGTCGGTGACCGACACGACCACCCCTGACCTTCTCGCGCCGGGGGGACTCTCAGCCGCGAGCGTCGGCGACTACTGGGCGCTGCTGAAGCCGCGCGTCATGTCGCTGGTCGTGTTCACCGGCTTCGTCGGCTACTGGATGGCGCCCGGGCACCTGCACCCGGTGCTGGCTTCGGTGGCGATTCTCTGCATCGCCCTTGGCGCGGGCGCGTCGGGTGCGATCAACATGTGGTACGACCGCGACATTGACGCGATCATGCATCGCACGCGGCTGAGGCCCATCCCGGCCGGGCGGATGACTCCGGAGGAAGCGCTCGCCTTCGGCGTGATCCTGGCGGTCGGCTCGGTGATCCTGATGGGCCTCGCGGTCAATCCCGCGGCCGCGGGTCTGCTGGCGCTGACGATCCTCTTCTATGTCTTCGTCTACACCGTCTGGCTCAAGCGCTCGACGCCCCAGAACATCGTGATCGGCGGCGCCGCCGGCGCCTTCCCGCCGATGATCGGGTGGACCGCGGTGACCGGCGATATCGGTCTGCCGTCGCTGGCGCTCTTCGCTCTCATCTTCTTCTGGACGCCGCCGCATTTCTGGGCGCTGTCGCTCTATCGCTCGGGCGATTACGAGCGGGCAGGCGTGCCCATGCTGCCGGTCGTGGCCGGGCTCCGCGAGACCAAGCGGCAGATCCTGGTCTACACGCTGGTGCTGTGGCCGGTCTCTATCGCGCCCTACTTCCTGCACATTGCCGGGCCGGCCTATCTGGCGACGGCGATCGCGATGAGCCTCGGCTTCACCTGGCTCGCGATCCGGGTCTGCCGGGCGCAGGGCGACGGTGCGGCGCGGCGGATGTTCCGCTTCTCGCTGCTCTACCTCTTCGTGCTGTTCGCGGCGCTGCTCGTCGACCGTGTGCCGGCGTGACGACGGTGAAGCTGCCTTCGGACGAGCTCCTGCGGCGCCGCCGCGCCCGCAACTGGGCGCTCGGCGGGGTCTTGCTCGCCTTCGTGCTCCTGTTCTATCTCGTCACCATTGTCCGCATCGGCCTGTCGCCCTGACCGGCCGCCTCGCTCCGTTCGTGTGAAAGAGCCTTCTCGATGAGCCAGCCAGAGCCAGTCCACGGTCCGAAGCACCAGTACCATCTCGTCGATCCGAGCCCGTGGCCGCTCGTCGCCGCGCTGGGTGCCGGGACGATGTTCGCCGGCGCGGTGCTCGGGATGCACGACGTGCCGCTCGCCGGCATCTCCGGCTGGTTCATCGCCGCGGCGGGCTTCATCTGGCTGGTCACCACCATGGGCGTGTGGTGGCGCGACGTGGTCAACGAGGCGACCTTCCAGGGCCATCACACGCCGGTCGTGCAGATCGGCCTGCGCTTTGGCATGGCGCTCTTCATCGCGTCGGAGGTGATGTTCTTCTCGGCCTTCTTCTGGGCCTTCTTCACCTCCTCGCTCTATCCGGTCGGCGGCGTCTGGCCGCCCAAGGGCATCACGCCCTTCGACCCGTGGCACCTGCCGTTCCTCAACACGCTGATCCTGCTGACCTCGGGCACGACCGTCACCTGGGCGCACCACGCGCTCATCGAGGGCAACCGCAAGGGCCTGCTCCAGGGCCTGGCGATCACCGTGGCCCTCGGCATCGCCTTCACCTCGTGCCAGGCCTACGAGTACGGGCACGCGCTGTTCCATTTCTCGGGCAACATCTTCGGCGCCACCTTCTTCATGGCGACCGGGTTCCATGGCTTCCACGTCATCGTCGGGACGATCTTCCTCTTCGTCTGCCTGATCCGCGCCTATCTCGGACACTTCAAGCCGGACCATCACTTCGGCTTCGAGGCGGCGGCCTGGTACTGGCATTTCGTGGACGTGGTCTGGATCTTTCTCTTCTTCTGCGTCTATGTCTGGGGCGGCGGCAGCGTTCCGACCGAATAGGGCGGCGCCGGCCTGTGTCACCGTCCGCGGCTCCCGCCTAGGCGAGGCGGCGCGGCGCGGCGCTTGGTCCGCCCGCTTCGGGCGTGCGGCTCCCCGGACGATGCCGGGACTGCGGCTCCGATGACGACGGCTGCCGCCTATATCCGCGAGCACTTCCGCTTCACGCTCGTCCCGACGCTGTTCACCGTGCCGGCACTGATCCTGCTGATCGGGCTCGGCACCTGGCAGGTCCAGCGGCTGCACTGGAAGACCGCGCTGATCGCCGAGCGCCGGGCGGGGTTCTCGGCGCCGGCGGTGGCATTGCCGGGGACGCTCGCCGAGGCTCAGTCGCTCGAATACCGCCACGTCACGGTCCGCGGCACCTTCGACCACACGAAGGAGCTCCATATCGCCGCCGAGGACGAGAACGGCACCAGAGGCTGGCAGATCGTCACCCCGCTGACCCTTGCCGACGGGCACATTCTGCTGGTCAACCGTGGCTTCGTGCCGGAATGGATGGAGGCGTCGGCCTCGCGCGCCGCGGGCCAGATCGCCGGCGAGGTCGAGGTGGACGGCATCCTCCGGATCGAGCACAAGCCCACCGGGTGGATCATCCCGGCGAATCAGCCGAAGCAGAACTTCTGGCTCTTCGTCGACGTACCGCAGATGACCGAGGCCGACGGTCTCGATCCCGCCCGCGTCCTCCCGTTCTTCGTCGAGGCCGGGTCCACGCCCAACCCCGGCGGTCTGCCGATCGGCGGGCAGACGCGGATCAACCTGCCCAACGACCACCTGCAATACGCCATCACCTGGTACAGCTTCGCGGTCGCGCTGACCGTCATCTACCTCGTCTACCACTACCGGAAGCCGGAACCATGAGCGCCTATCGGACGCTTGAGACCCGGTTCGGCCGCCTCGGCACGCTGCGCGAGGCGCTGGCGGTGCTCAACTGGGACTTCTCGTCGATGATGCCGACCGGTGGGGCGGCGGCGCGGCAGGCGCAGCTTGCGACGCTGGAAACCCTTTACCACGAGCAGCTGACCGATCCCGCGATCCCGGACCTGATCGGGGAGGCCGAGGCAGCGGGCGGCCTCGACGAGTGGCAGTCGGCCAATCTTGCCGAGATGCGGCGGGAATGGCGGGCCGCGAGCGTGCTGCCGGCGGCGCTGGTCGAGGCACGCGTGGCGGCCGGGCTCGATTGCGAGATGGCTTGGCGGCGGGCGCGGCCCGACGATGATTTCGCCGCCGTGGTTCCCGCGCTTCAGCGCGTGCTGGACCTCACCCGTGAAGCCGCCGCGGCGAAGGCATCGCTTCTGGGGATCTCGTCCTACGACGCGCTGCTCGACACGTACGAGCCGGGCGGCCGGGCGGCCGCCATCGACGTTCTGTTCGAAGAGGTGGCGAGGTTCCTGCCCGGCCTCATCGACCGCATCCTGGAGCGCCAGGCTGCGGTGCCGCCGCCGGTGGATCCGCCGGGTCCGTTTCCGATCGCCGCCCAGCGTGCGGTGGCGATGCGGCTGATGGCGCAGATCGGCTTCGACTTCGATCATGGGCGGCTCGACACAAGCCTGCACCCGTTCTGCGGCGGCACGCCGGACGACGTGCGGATCACCACGCGATACGAGGAGGAGGATTTCGGGCGCGCGCTGATGGGCGTGCTGCACGAGACCGGCCACGCGCTCTACGAGCAGGGCCTGCCGGCCGCGTGGCGCCGCCAGCCGGTCGGGCGGGCCCGTTCCTTCGCGGTTCACGAAAGCCAGTCGCTGCTGATCGAGATGCAGGCCTGCCGATCGCGCGAGTTCGCCGAGTTCGCGGCGCCCATCCTGCAGGAGGCGTTCGGCGGCCCGGCGGCAGCCTGGGACCCCGACAATCTCTATCGTCGCAACACAATTGTCGCCCGCAGCCTGATCCGCGTCGACGCGGACGAGGCGACCTATCCTCTCCACGTCATCCTGCGGTATCGGCTGGAGCGCGCGATGCTTTCCGGCGATCTCCGGCTGAGCGACCTGCCCGGCGCCTGGCGCGAAGCGATGCGGGACCTCGTCGGCATCGAGCCCACGGACGACCGCGACGGCTGCCTCCAGGACATCCACTGGTACTGCGGGCTGTGGGGCTACTTCCCGAGCTATACCCTGGGCGCGCTGACGGCGGCGCAGTTCTTCGAGGCGGCGACGCGCCAGGACGCGGGCATCCGGCCAGGACTGACGCGGGGTGACTTCGCGCCGCTTCTCGCCTGGCTGCGGCGGCACGTTCACGGGCGCGCGGCGTCGGTCCCGGTCGCGGAGATCGTGGTCGATGCGACCGGGCGGGCGCTCGACACTTCGGCGTTCCAACGGCATCTGGAACGGCGGTATGGGGGTTTGCATTAGGTGCAGCGCCGACCCAAGTCTTCGAGCATCGGCGGCGGTCAAACGGTATGGACGGGTGACGTCGATGGATGAGATCACGTTCCTGTCGCAGTTCTGGAAGTCCCCGCGCTCGATCGGCGCTGTCGTGCCAAGCTCGTCCGGCCTGTCGCGGACCATGCTCGGTCATATCGACTTCGACAATCTTCATGCGATCGTCGAGTTTGGGCCGGGAACGGGCGCCTTCACCAAGGACATCGCGCGCAAGCTGCGGCCGGGACAGCGCTACATCGGCATCGAGATCAATCGCACCTTCTGTGCGCAGCTCGTCGAGCGGTTCCCCGGCCTGCATTTCGTCAACGACAGCGTCGTCCGCCTGGAGGGCATCCTCGCCGACGCCGGGATCGGCGAGATCGATGCGGTCGTGTGCGGGTTGCCCTGGGCCTCGCTGCCGATCAGCGACCAGGCCCGGATCATGGACGCAATGCTGCGCCGGCTGCCGCCAGGCGGCGTCTTCGTCAGCTTCGCCTATCCCTCCGCGCTGGCGCTGCCGGGGGCGCAGGCCCTCCGGCGGCGCCTCAAGGCCAGTTTCTCGCGGGTGACCACGACCAGGATCGTCTGGTGGAATTTCCCGCCGGCCTTCGCCTATGTGTGCGTCCGGTAGCGGGCGTGACCGACCGATGATATACGTATGGGCTCACGTATATCCATGGAGCCTTCGATGCAGGTCGCAAAATGGGGCAATAGCCTTGCCGTGCGGCTTCCCGCCACGGTTGTCGAGGCGCTCGACCTGCGGGCGGGCGACCAGATCGAGATCCACGTCGCCGGTCCACGCGAGTTCGCCGTGGCGCGGAAGCCGGGCCGCGACCAGCTGCTGAAGCGACTGCGCGCCTTCCGCGGCCGTCTTCCCGACGACTTCAAGTTCGACCGGGACGAGGCGAATGCCCGGTAGCTTCATCGACACCCACGTCCTCGCCTATCTCGCCTCGAGCGATCGGGCGAAGGCGGATCGGGCAGAGGAGATCGTTCGCGACGGCGGCGTCATCAGCGTCCAGGTGCTGAACGAGCTGGCCAATGTCGCCCGCCGCAAGATGACACTGTCATGGGCGGAGACCCGTGACCTGCTGTCCGCGGTCCGCGGCCTCCTTTCCGTTCGGCCGTTGACCGCCGATGTCCACGACGCGGGCTTGGCGCTGGCCGAGCGCTACGGGCTTGCGATCTATGATGCGATGATCGCGGCCTCGGCGCTTGACGCGGATTGCGAAGTCCTCTGGTCGGAGGACATGCAGCACGGGCTGTCGATCAATTCCCGGCTGCGGATCGCCGACCCCTTCCGACCGGTTGCTCCGCCTCCCGCCAGCCGATAGGGTGCGCGACTTTCACCCACAGGATGGGCGCTTCCTTGCGGTACGTCAGCACACGCCAATCGGGCGACACCGGCACACGGTCGTTCGAGGACATCCTTCTCGAAGGCATTGCCCCGGATGGCGGGCTCTACGTGCCGGTCGAGATACCGAACCTGTCGCACGACGAGATCCGGCGCTGGCGCGGCGCCGACTACGCGTCGGTCGCTGCCGCGGTGCTGGAGCGGTTCGCCGGCGGCACGCTGACGCGATCCGAGCTCGACGCTCTCACGCAGAGCGCCTATCGCGGCTTCGACCACCCCGCCGTCGCGCCGCTGAAGCAGATCGGCCGCGACGAGTGGCTGCTCGAGCTGTTCCACGGACCGACGCTTGCCTTCAAGGACTACGCGCTGCAGGTGCTGGGGCGGCTCTTCGACAAGGTTCTGGCGCGGCGCCGGGAGCGCATCACCATCATCGGCGCGACCTCGGGCGATACGGGCTCGGCCGCGATCGAGGCGTGCCGCGACCGGGACATGCTCGACGTCTTCATCCTCTATCCGGACGGCCGCACCTCGGAGGTGCAGCGCCGGCAGATGACGACGGTCGCGTCCGAGAACGTGCACACGCTGGCGATTGACGGCAGCTTCGACGATTGCCAGGATCTGGTGAAGGCGATGTTCGCCGACGCGCCGTTCCGCAGCCGGCTCGGCCTCGCCTCGGTGAACTCGATCAATTGGGCCAGGATCACCGCCCAAATCGCCTACTACTTCGTGGCGGCGACGGCGCTGGGCGCGCCCGATCGGCCGGTGAGCTTCGCCGTGCCGACCGGCAATTTCGGCAATGTCTATGCCGGGCATGTCGCCCGCGCGATGGGGCTGCCGGTGCGTAGCCTGGTGATCGGGACCAACCGCAACGATATCCTGTGGCGGTTCATCGCCTCGGGCGATATGAGCCTCCGCCCGGTCGAGCCGAGCCTCAGCCAGCATGGATATCCAGGTGTCGAGCAATTTCGAGCGTCTCTATCACGAAGTCCTCGGCCGCGACGGCGCGGCGACGGCGGCTGCCATGACCGCATTCCGGCGTGACGGCAGGCTGCCGGCCAACGAGAAGGCCTGGCAGCGGGCGCGGCTTCTCTTCGAGGCGCATCGGCTCGACGACGAGGGGATCGAGGCCACCATCGCCGACGTGTTTCACGAGACGGGCGAGATCATCGATCCCCATTCCGCGGTCGCCGTCGCGGCGATGCGGGCACAGCCTGGCGAGGCCGGCGTGCCGCGCGTGGCGCTCGCCTGCGCCCATCCGGCGAAATTTCCCGAAGCGGTCGAGCGGATCACCGGGTATCGCCCGGTCCTGCCGCCGCACCTAGAGGATCTGATGGAACGACAAGAGACGATCAACCGCCTGCCCAACGATCTCGATGCCGTCCGGCGCTTCGTCGCATCGCGCGCCCGCCGCGGAGCAGCGCAATGAGCGGCCAGCGCGTCGCCATCCTGCCGAACGGCATGCGCGTCGTCACCGACACGATGGGTGGGGTTGCCACCGCCTCGCTGGGCGTGTGGGTCGATGTCGGCACGCGCAGCGAGGCCGCCTCGATCAACGGCGTCGCCCATCTGCTGGAGCACATGGCCTTCAAGGGCACCGAGCGGCGCTCGGCCCGCGCGATCGCCGAGGCGATCGAGACCGTCGGCGGCCACATCAACGCCTACACCTCGCGGGAGCACACCGCCTATCACGCGCGCGTGCTGGCCGAGGACGTGCCGCTTGCCGTCGACGTGCTGGCCGACATCCTGCAGCATTCCGTCTTCGACCCGACGGAGCTGGAGCGCGAGCGCACCGTCATCCTGCAGGAGATCGGGCAGGCGCTCGACACGCCGGAAGACGTGATCTTCGACAACTTCCAGGAATGCGCCTATCCCGAGCAGGGGCTGGGCCGGCCGGTGCTCGGGCGGGCCGAGATCATCCGCACGATCGAGCGCGACGCCATCGCCGGCTACATGCAGCACCACTACGCGCCGTCGCGCATGGTGCTGGCCGCGGCCGGCGCGGTCGACCACGATGCCGTCGTCGACCTCGCGGGAAAGGCGTTCAGCGAGCTTAAGCCGCGCGAGCCGGCCAAGCCAGAGCCCGCGCGCTATGTCGGCGGCGACCGGCGCGAGGCCAGCGAGCTCGAGCAGGTGCATTTCGTGCTGGGGTTCCCTGGCGTCAGCTACGACGATCCCGATTACTACACGGCCTCGGTGCTGTCGGCGCTGCTGGGCGGCGGGATGTCGTCCCGGCTGTTCCAGGAGATCCGCGAGAAGCGCGGCCTCGTCTATTCGGTCTATTCCTTCGCCGCCTCCTATGTCGATGGCGGGCTGTTCGGCGTCTATGCCGGAACCGGCGAGGACGAGGTGGCCGAACTGGTGCCGGTGCTTTGCGACGAGCTGGTCCGCGTCGCCGATACGCTCGGCGAGGACGAGGTGCGCCGTGCCCGCGCCCAGCTCAAGGCGAGCCTGCTGATGGGGCTGGAGAGCAGCGCCTCGCGGGCCGAGCACGCGGCCAGCCAGCTGTTGATCTTCGGCCGCACCATCCCGAGCTCGGAGATCGTCGCCAAGGTCGAGGCGGTCGACACGGCTCGGGTGGCCCGGCTCGGCCGCCAGCTTTTTGCCGCCGAGCCGACCGTGGCCGCGCTGGGCCCGATCGGCAAGGTCGAGAGCTTCTCCCGGATCGCCGGGCGGCTGCACCACTGAGGGGCGGATGTCGCGGCTCGGCGCGCTCTTCGGGCTGACGCCTTCCGCCGTCCGGGTCGACGGGGCGCGTGTCCATCTCCGCCAGCCGGAGCGCGCCGACTGGCCCGAATGGGCCGAGCTGCGCGGAGAGTCGCGGGCCTTCCTCAAGCCCTGGGAGCCGAGCTGGGCGCATGACGCGCTGACCCGCGCCGCCTTCCGCCGCCGGCTCGCCCGCTATGCCGCCGACTGGCGCGACGGCGAGGCCTATAATTTCTTCGTCTGCCGCAACGAGGACGGCAAGCTGGCCGGCGGCATCGGCCTGTCGCAGGTCCGCCGCGGCGTCGCCGAGACGGGCAGCGTCGGCTACTGGATCGGCGAGCGCTACGCCCGGCGCGGCTATATGACCGAGGCGGTCGCCCTGCTGACCGGCTTCGCCTTCGGCGAGCTGGGACTGCGTCGGCTGGAGGCGGCCTGCCTGCCGACCAACATCCCGAGCCGCAAGCTGCTCGAACACGTCGGATTCCGCCAGGAAGGCTATGCGCGGGAATATCTCTGCATTGACGGCGCCTGGCAGGACCACCTGCTCTTCGGCCTGCTCAGCGACCGGCGGTAGCGCTCAGTAGGGCGTGCCGTCCTTGTGGCAGTAGTCCTTGCCCACTGGGGCGGTGAGGTCGATGTCAGGATAGTCGCAGGCGTCGTCCTCGGGCCGGCGCGAGCCGATCTCCAGCACGACCGCGTGGGCATCCGAGCGGTTCTGGAGGTGGTGGCCGTCCGCGACACCCGCCTTGAAGGCAGCGCAATCGCCGGCCCGCAGGATCTCCTCGCCGGCATCGGTCACCAGCACGACCTCGCCCGACAGAACCCAGACGAACTCGTCCTCGGCGGTGTGCCAGTGGCGCTGGGCGCTCCACACGCCGGGCTTCAGGACCAGCCGGTTGACGCCGAACTGGGTCAGCCCGGCGGCATCGCCCAGCCGCTGCCGCATCCGGTTCCGGCACGGCTCGTCATAGGGCGGTGGATATCCCGAGCCTTCGGCGCGCGGCGCCCGCTCGATATCGATCTTCGGCATGGGTGAGGCCTCAGGCGTGGCCGGCTTCGCTCGACAGCATGCGGGCGTCGATGCCGAGATCGGCGATCGCGCGGTCCCATTTGCTGTCGTCGTCCGGATCGAAGACGATGCCGCCATTGGCCGGGCCCTGCAGCCAGACATTGGCCTGGATCTCGCTGTCGAGCTGGCCCGGGCTCCAGCTGGCATAGCCGAGCGCCAGCAAGGCCTGGCGCGGGCCCTTGCCGCGGCCGATCGCGCGCAGCACGTCGAGCGTGGCGGTGAGCGCGAACTCGTCGCCGATGACCATCGTCGCGTCCTCGACATAGTCGCTGCTGTGGAGGACGAAGCCGCGCGCCGTCTCGACCGGGCCGCCGAAATGCACCTTGCCCGGGTTCGCGTCCATCCCCGCCGGGATCTTGAGGTGGCTCATGAGCTCCGGCAGGGTGAGGCTGTCCAGCGTCTTGTTGACGACGAGGCCCATCGCGCCCTCGGCACTGTGGGCGCAGATGTAGACGACGGAGCGATTGAACCTGATGTCCCGCATGCCCGGCATCGCTATCAGCAGCTTGCCGGTCATGTAGCGGGATTCGGCCTCGTCGCGACGTAAACCACCCGGCCCGGATCGCATCGTCATGGGCATCCCGGACAGATAATCCTCGGCGCGACGAGCCGCAAGGCGCTCCCCGCGGGAGGTACCCCGCCGCGATGCCGCGTGATTTCGCCGTCGCCCCCCGATATGGTCGCGCCACTCATTCACAATCCTCAAGGACGGCGAGAGATGACGATCAAGGTTGGTGACCGGGTGCCCTCGGTCAAGCTGAAGCAGCTCACGGCGGACGGCATGAAGGATGTGGTGACCGACCAGCACTTCGCCGGAAAGAAGGCGGTGCTGTTCGCGGTCCCCGGCGCCTTCACGCCGACCTGCTCGGCCAAGCACGTGCCGAGCTTCGTCAACCATGCCGAGGAGTTGAAGGCGAAGGGCATCGAGCTGATCGCCTGCATCGCGGTCAACGACGCCTTCGTGATGTCTGCCTGGGGCAAGGACCAGCACGCCGACGGCAAGGTCGAGATGCTGGCCGACGGCAACGGCGACTTCGCGAAGGCGATCGGCCTCGACGCCGATTTCAGCGGCTTCGGCCTGGGCCTCCGCTCGCAGCGCTATGCCATGGTGCTCGACGACGGCGTCGTCACCGTGCTCAACGTCGAGAAACCCGGCGCCTACGAGGTCTCGAGCGCCGAGGCGATCCTCCAGGCGCTCTGACTGCTAGTGTTGTGACTCCAACGGTTGTCGCCTCTTTGTCGTCATGGCCGGACTTGTTCCGGCCATCCACGTCGGGCCGCTCGCCTGTTGCACGACGTGGATGTCCGGGACGAGCCCCATAGGCGTTAAGATAAGCTCGGATAC
>DATGFU010000466.1:0-5366 GCA_035308865.1 Allostellaceae bacterium
CAGCACGACCTTCCGCAATCGCATTTACGATGCTTACAAGGCGAACCGGCCCGATCCGCCGCCCGAGCTGATCCCGCAATTCGCGCTCGTCCGCGAGGCGACCGAGGCGTTCAACGTCGCCCAGGTCGAGATGGACGACTACGAGGCCGACGATCTCATCGCCACCTACGCGCGGCAGGCGGTGGAGGCGGGGGCCACCGTGACCATCGTCTCCTCCGACAAGGATCTGATGCAGCTGGTGCGGCCGGGCGTCGGCATGTACGACCCGATGAAGCTGCGTGCCATCGGTCCGGACGAGGTGCGCGAGAAGTTCGGCGTGCCGCCGGAGAAGGTCATCGATGTCCAGGCGCTGTGCGGCGATTCGGTGGACAACGTGCCGGGCGTGCCGGGAATCGGGGTCAAGACCGCATCGGAACTGATCAACAACTACGGCGACCTCGAGACGCTGCTCGCCCGCGCCGCCGAGATCAAGCAGCCGAAGCGCCGAGAATCGCTGATCCAGTATGCCGAGCAGGCGCGCATCTCGAAGGAGCTCGTCACGCTCGAGGAATACGTGCCCGTGCCGGCGCCGCTGGGCGATTTCCGCCTGCGCCCGACCGATCACGACAAGCTCCTCAAATACCTCCGCGAGAACCAGTTCCGCGCCCTGATCAACCGTATCGAATCGCGGCGGCTCCGCACCGAGACGTCCGCTGCCGTGCCGGCGCCGGAAACGCCGGCGGCGGTCGAGCCCCGGCCGGCGCCGTCTTCCGGCTACGAGCTGGTGCAGGACGAGGACGCGCTTTGCCGCTGGATCGCCGATGCGACCGAAGCCGGTATCGTCGGCTTCGACACCGAGACGACGGCGCTCGACGCGGTCGCGGCGCGGCTGGTCGGCCTGTCGCTGGCGGTGGCGCCGGGCCGCGCCTGCTACATCCCGGTCGGTCATGTCAGCGGCGGCGAAGGCCAGCTCGACCTCGCCGGCGGCGCGCTGCCGGTGCAGGTCCCGCTCGACCGGGCGCTTGAACGGCTGAAGCCGCTGCTCGAGGATCCGGGCGTGCTCAAGATCGGGCACAACATCAAGTACGACATCCAGGTGATGGCGAGCCACGGCATCCGGGTCGAGCCCTACGACTGTTCGATGCTGATCGCCTTCGCGCTGCATGCCGGGGCCCACGGCATGCGGCTCGACGAGCTGGCGAGCCGCTATCTCGGCCACGAGACGATCAAGTTTTCGGAGGTAACAGCGGGATCCCGGCGGCCGAACTTCGCCGAGGTGCCGCTGGACAAGGCGCGGGATTATGCGGCGGAAGACGCCGATGTCTGCCTGCGCCTGCATCGCCTATTCAAGCCCGAGCTGCTGAAGCAGCATCAGCTTGCCTTCTACGAGACGATCGAGCGGCCGCTTCCGGCCGTGGTCGCCGGCATGGAGCGGCACGGGGTCAAGGTCGACCGGGCGGAGCTTAACCGCCTCTCGGCCGATTTCGGCCAGCGGATGGCCGCGCTCGAATCCGGAATTCATGTGCTCGCCGGCGGCGCCTTCAATATCGGCTCGCCGAAGCAGCTGGGCGAGGTGCTGTTCGACCGGCTCAAGCTGCCCGGCGGCAAGAAGGGCAAGACCGGCGCCTACGGCACCGATGCGTCGCTGTTGGAGGAACTCGCGCGCGACCACGAGCTGCCGCGCCGCGTCCTCGACTGGCGCCAGCTCGCCAAGCTCAAATCGACTTATGCCGATGCGCTGGTCGAGCAGATCAACCCGGCGACCGGGCGCGTGCACACCTCGTATTCCCTGGTGGGTGCTGCGACGGGGCGGCTCGCCTCGACCGACCCGAATCTCCAGAACATCCCCGTGCGCACCGAGGAGGGGCGGAAAATCCGCCGCGCCTTCGTCGCCGAGCCGGGGAACGTGCTCCTGTCCGCCGATTACTCGCAGATCGAGCTGCGGCTTGCCGCGCATGTCGCCGACATCCCGGCGCTGAAGCAGGCCTTCCGCGACGGGCTCGACATCCATGCCATGACCGCGTCCGAGGTGTTCGGCATTCCGGTCGAGGGCATGGATCCGATGGTGCGGCGGCGCGCCAAGGCGATCAATTTCGGGATCATCTACGGCATCTCGGCCTTCGGCCTCGCCAACCAGCTCGGCATTCCGCAGAGCGAGGCGGCCGAGTTCATCCGAGCCTATTTCGCCAAGTTCCCGGGCATCCGCGACTACATGGAGCGGACCAAGGCGTTCTGCCGCGAGCACGGCTACGTTGCGACGATCTTCGGGCGCAAATGCTTCCTCACCGGGATCAAGGATTCGAACCCGGCGCGGCGCAGCTTCGCCGAGCGGGCGGCGATCAACGCGCCGCTGCAGGGCGCCGCGGCCGACATCATCAAGCGCGCCATGATCCGCCTGCCGCCACGGCTCAAAGCGGCCGGCCTCGAGGCGCGCATGCTGATGCAGGTGCATGACGAGCTGGTCTTCGAAACGCCGGCCGGCGAGGCCGAGGCGGCAGCTTCCGTCATCCGCGAGGTGATGGAAGGGGCCAACGAGCCGGCCGTTCCGCTCTCCGTGCCGCTGGTCGTCGACACCGGCTGGGCCGCGAGCTGGGACGCGGCGCATTGAGATCGGCCGCCTACCGGCCGCAGTTTGGGCTGGACGACATCATGATCACTCGCAGTTTTCGAATCGCCGGCTTCGCCGGTCTTCTTGCGGCAAGCGGAAGCTTCGCGGCGGCCGCCCTGGTCACGCAGCCGGTCGACGACCACAACCTCGTGACGCTTACCGGCAACACGCGCCCGGAGGCGGTTCGGGCAAACGACCGCGGCGCCGTCGATCCGGCGATGACGCTCGATCATCTGGAGCTGCAGCTGAAGCGGTCGCCCGCGGCGGAAGCGGAGGTCGAGCGGTTCACCGCAGCCCAGCATGACCCGGCCTCGCCCGAGTTCCATCACTGGCTCACGGCGGCCGAGTTCGGCCAGCGGTTCGGCGCGGCCGAGGCGGATATCGTGGCCGTGAGGGCCTGGCTTTCCGGACACGGCTTCCGTGTCGGGCCGGTGTATCCCGGCGGGATGGTCATCGACTTTTCCGGCACGGCGGCTCAGGTCGCAACCGCCTTCAATGCGCCGATCCATCATCTGGCGGTGAATGGACAGGCGCATTTCGCCAATATGGATGATCCGCGCATTCCGGCAGCGCTGGCGCCGGTCGTCGCGGGAATCGTCAAGCTCAACGACTTTCGTCCGCACCGCATGCACCGGCCGCGCCCGGCCTATACGGGCACCTGCGATTCGACCGATTGCTGGCTGGTGGCGCCGGCGGACCTGGCGACGATCTACGACTTCAACCCGCTCTTCACGGCAACGTCGCCGATCACCGGTTCCGGCCAGACGATCGCGGTGGTCGAGGACACGAACCTCTACAGCGACACCGACTGGACCAATTTCCGGCAGATCTTCGGCTTGTCCGGCTACGGGTCGGGCTCGTTCGCGACCATCCATCCGCCGCCGCCAGCCGGCGCCGCCGCCTGCAGCAATCCCGGCGTCAACTCCGATGGCGACGACGTCGAGGCGGCGCTCGACGCCGAATGGTCGAGCGCCGCGGCGCCGGGCGCAGCAATCGTGGTCGCTTCCTGCGACAATTCCGCGACGATAGATGGCGTGCGCCAGGCGCTCCACGATCTCATCGTGAGCGCCTCGCCGCCGCCGATCATCAGCGTCAGCTACGGCATCTGCGAGGCGGAGAACGGTGCGGCCGCCAATGCCGCCTTCGCCTCGATGTACCAGCAGGCCGACGCGGAGGGCATCTCGGTCTTCGTCGCGACCGGCGACTCGGGTCCGGAGGATTGCGCCCCCGATTTCACCAGCCCCGCCCGCTTCGGGATCGGCGTCAACGCCTGGGCCTCGACGGCGCACAACGTGGCGGTCGGCGGCACGGATTTCAGCGACACCTTCGCCGGCACCGACGCCACCTACTGGGGCCCGAGCACCGGCGCGCCTTGGGGCACGGCCAAGTCATACGTTCCCGAGATGGCGTGGAACGATACCTGCGCCAGCGACCAGCTGACGGCATTCTACGGCTTTGCCAAGAGCTACGGCCATAACGGGTTCTGCAACAGCTCGCAGGGCTCGTCCTATCTCGGAACCGGCGGCGGCGAAGGGGGGCCGAGCCGCTGCGCGTCGGGCACGCCTTCCATCAGCGGCGTGGTCGGCGGCAGCTGCCAGGGCCGGCCGAAACCTGCGTACCAGAAGCACCTGCTCGGCATGCCGCCGGATGGCGTGCGCGACGTCCCCGACGTCTCGATGTTCGCCGCCGACGGAGTCTGGGGTCACCAGTACCTGCTCTGCTTCTCCGACTCGAATAATTTCGGCGCGCCTTGCGATCCGAACCAGGACCCGGCGATCTGGGGACAGGGTGGCGGCGGCACGTCCTACGCCACGCCGATCGTCGCCGGGATCCAGGCTTTGGTGAACGAGAAGACCGGTAGCCGGCAAGGCAATCCGAACCACGTCTATTACAGCCTGGCGCGGATGGAGTACGGCCAGGCCGGCAACAGCCAGTGCGTCTCGGGCGCCGGCAGCGGGACCGGTTGCGTCTTCCACGATGTCGTCACCGGCAACGACGCGCAGGATTGCAAGGGCCTGAACAACTGCTTCCGGCCGTCGGGCAGCTACGGCGTCATGTCGCGCTCCGATACGGACTACCGCCCCGCTTTCGAGACCGGGGTCGGCTACGACCGTCCGACCGGCATCGGCACGATCGATGCGGCCAACCTTGTGAATGCCTGGGCGAGCGGTGAGGCGGCGCTCAAGGGTACGGCAACGGAGACGCCTGCGGTCACGCCGCCGCGTGAATCCCCGCAGCCTTGACCTCGGGGCCGACATAAGCCGCGAACTGGCGGAAATTCGCCTCGAACCGCTTGACCACGCCGCGTGCCGCCTCATCATAGGCGGCAGGATCGGACCAGGCGCGCCGTGCCGTCAGCACCTCCACGGGCACGTCGGGGCAGGAATCGGGGATGTTGAGGCCGAAATGCGCGTCACGATGCGTGCCGACCCGTGCGAGGCTGCCGTCCAGCGCCGCCCGCACCATCGCCCGCGTGTAGGCGATCGAGATGCGGTTGCCGACGCCGTAGGCGCCGCCCGACCAGCCCGTGTTGACCAGCCAGCATGTCGTGTTGTGGCGCGCGATGCGATCGCGCAGCATCTCGGCGTAGACCGAAGGATGCCGCGGCATGAAGGGTGCCCCGAAGCAGGTGGAGAAGGTCGCCTGCGGCTCCGCGCCGAGGCCGCGCTCGGTGCCGGCGACGCGCGCCGTGTAGCCGGACAGGAAGTGGTACTCGGCCTGCTCAGGCGTCAGTCGGCTGATCGGGGGGAGCACGCCGAACGCATCGGCGGTCAGCATG
>DATGFU010000467.1:0-2905 GCA_035308865.1 Allostellaceae bacterium
CACTTGCCCGGCCCCCGCGGCAGCACCTGGAAGAAGTCCATCTGGTCCGGAAAGATGTCGATCCCGAGATTGGGCAGCATGCTGTAGAAACGCCACGATTGCCGCTCGACATCGGGCAGGTGCGTCACCGTCCCCGTCACGCGCTTCTGGTACTCGCGCTCCGACCAGCGCGGCGACAGCCGCTCCTTCATGTGGCTGATGCCGCTGGCGACGCCCGAGGGCAGCACTGTGATCTCGTCGTAATCGGGCGTGAACATGCGCGCGAGGCCGGGATGGCCGAACGGCACGTGATAGGAGTCGAGGTAGTTGTCCATCGCGACTTTCCAGTCGACGTCCCAGTACTCGAAATAGACCGGCCCCAGCGGCACCATCTCCTCGAGCCGGTAGGGCTTGAGCTCCTCCACGAACCCGGCCCAGGTTTCGGCCAGCGGCGGCGGATCGCCGTAGAAGCAGACGAAGACGAAGCCGAGCAGCACCTCGGTCTTCACGGCTCGCAGGCTGAAGTCCTTCTTGTCGAGCCCGGGCAGCGAGTCCCCGACGGTCACGCCGATCAGCCCGCCGTCGAACCCGTAGCTCCAGCCGTGATAGGGGCACGACACGGTGCGGTTGCAATGGCCCTCGCCGTCGAGCAGCCGGGAGGCACGGTGGCGGCAGACGTTGTGGAAGCCGCGGATCTGCCCGTCCTGGCCCCGCACCACGAAGGCGCTGTCGGGGCCGATATCGAGCACGGCGTAGTCGCCGGGCTTCGGAATCGCGTTGGCGTGGCAGACAATCTGCCAGGAGCGCAGCAGGATGCGCTCGTGTTCGAGGGGCGCCAGGCCGGGATGGGTATAGGTCCAGGCCGGCAGTCCGCGCAGCAGTCCGGTGCGCGCCTCCGTCGCCGTCGTCATGATCGCCGCTCCCAATTTTGAATGTTCATTCAAAATATCCCGGAGAGGCCCTTCGACGCAAGCCCCAGCTCACCCCAGCAACCCCTCGACACCGCGTTTCAACAGGCTGCGGGCGATGATGAGGCGCTGGATCTCGCTCGTTCCCTCCCAGATCCGGTCGACCCGGAGCTCGCGATAGAAGCGCTGCGCCGCGGTGCGCCGCATGTAGCCGCGGCCGCCGAAGATCTGTACCACGCGGTCGGCGACGCGGTTGGCCATCTCCGAGGCAACGAGCTTGGCGATCGAGCAATGGGTATGGACCACCGCCAGATCCTCGCCGCGATCCTGCATGGCGGCGGCCTCGTAGGTCATCAGCTTGGCGCCCCACAGCTCGGCCGTGCTGTCGGCCAGCATCGCCTGGATGAGCTGATACTCGGCGATCGGCGAGCCGCCGACGATGCGGGTCCTGGCGAACTCCATCCCCTCCTCGATCAGCCGCGCGGCGGCGCCGCAGCAGCGCGCGGCGATCATCAGCCGCTCCCGCCGGAACCAGCTCTTCGTGTAGTCGAGACCCGCCCCCTCCTCGCCGATCCGGTTCGCCGCGGGCACGCGCACGCCGGTGAGCCGATAGGTCGGGTGGTGCGAGGCGAAGGCGTGGCCGAAGCTGGGATTGTCGATGATCTCTAGCCCCGGCGTCGCGAGATCGAGGAAGAACAGCGCGTGCGGGCGCGACCCGTCTGCGGTCGCCACCACCGCCTCCAGGATCGCGAAATCGGCCTTGTTCGCGCCGGTGACGAACCACTTCTCGCCGTCGATGACATAGTGGTCGCCGTCGCGTCGGGCCGTGGTGCGGATCGAACCGGGATCGGACCCGGCCTCGGCCTCGGTGATCGCGTAGCACTCCCGCCGCCTGCCGGTGCTCAGCGGCTGGATCCAGGTCTCGATCTGCTCGCGCGTGCAGGCCTCGAACATCCAGCGCTGCGGCTCGGAGAAGCACCAGCAGAGCGCGTTGGTGACCCGGCCAAGCTGCTCCCAGACCGCCACCTGGTCGGTCGCCGAGAGCTCCAGCCCACCCCAGTCCTTGGGCACGTCCATGCGGCTGAGGCCCAGCTCGACGGCGAGCGCGTGCTGCCGGTGCTCGATCTCGTCTGGCAGCCTGCCGTCATGCATCTCCGCCTCGACCTCGTGCGGGATCAGCTCGGTCTCGGCGAACTCGCGCGCCTTGTGCTGCCAAGCCTTGGTCGTGTCGGACAGTGCGAGCGGCATGGCTCCTCCCCTCATGATCTGAACGGTCATATAGCATGTTTGAACGGACATATAGAATAATCTGGACGCCGCCACATGCCGCTGGTAGGAATGGGCATCGATAGAGAGCGGGATGGAGGGAGGCCGCGATGGCGCGGAATCTGGATAAATCGAACGCGCATTTCCGCAAGGCGCTGACCAAGCTGCCGCTCGGCGTGGCGTCGAACTTCCGCTACTGGGGCGAGGATCGAACGATCTACGTCAAGAGCGGCAGGGGCGGGCGGATCACCGATATCGACGGAAACGTGTATGTCGACTACCGGTTGGGCTACGGGCCGGCGATCCTCGGCTATGCGCATCCGGAGGTCGACGAGGCGGCACGACGCGGCATCGAGGTCGGCGGCGTCTTCGCCCTCGGCACCGAGCGCGAGTATACGGTCGCCCAGCGCATCTCCAAGATGGTCAAGGCGGCCGAGCTGGTCCGCTTCTCCAATTCCGGGACAGAGGCGGTGATGGCGGCGCTGCGCCTCGCCCGCGCCTATACCGGCAAGGACGACTACGTCATCCTCGAAGGCGGCTATCACGGCCTCTTCGACGCGGCCATGTGGTACACGCCGATGGAGAGCTGGTCGACAGTCGGCGAGCCGGAGATCGTTCCGTTCAGCCAGGGCATCCCGGTCGGCACGCGCTCCTATGCGCATTTCGTCCAGGCGAACGACGCGAACGCGCTCGAGGACGTGCTGAAGCGCAAGGCCGACCGCATCGCCTGCCTGCTGATCGAGCCGATCATG
>DATGFU010000468.1:0-7132 GCA_035308865.1 Allostellaceae bacterium
CGCTCCGCCTCGGCCAGCTGTCGCGGCTGGTCTCGGCCAAGGACGCGGCGGAGGTTAAGAAGGGCCTGACCGAGGGCACGATCGACATCGTGATCGGCACCCACGCGCTCCTTGCCAAGGGGATCGAGTTCAAGCGGCTGGGCCTCCTCATCGTCGACGAGGAGCAGCATTTCGGGGTCGGGCAGAAGGAACGGCTGAAGCGGCTCAAGGCGAATGTCCACGTGCTGACGCTGACCGCCACGCCGATCCCGCGCACGCTGCAGATGGCGCTGACCGGCGTGCGCGAGATGAGCCTGATCGCGACGCCGCCGGTCGACCGGCTGGCCGTGCGCACCTTCATCCTGCCCTACGATCCGGTGATCGTGCGCGAGGCGATCCTGCGCGAGCGCAACCGCGGCGGGCAGGTCTTCTACATCGTTCCGCGCATCGCCGATCTCGACGAGGTTCGCCAGGAGCTGACCCGCCTCGTGCCGGAGGTGAAGGTCGCGATGGCGCACGGCCGGATGGCGCCGACCGAACTCGAGGACGTCATGACCGCCTTCGACGACGGCAAGTACGATCTGCTGCTCGCCACCAACATCGTCGAGAGCGGGCTCGACATCCCGGCCGCCAACACGCTGATCCTGCACCGCTCCGACATGTTCGGTCTGGCCCAGCTTTACCAGCTGCGCGGCCGGGTCGGGCGCGGCAAGGTCCGCGCCTATGCCTACCTGACCGTGCCGGCCAACAAGGCGATCAGCGAGACCGCCACCAAGCGGCTCGAGGTGATGCAGACGCTCGACACGCTGGGCGCCGGATTCCAGCTCGCCTCGCACGATCTCGACATCCGCGGCGCCGGCAACCTGCTCGGCGAGGAGCAGTCCGGCCATATCCGCGAGGTCGGCATCGAGCTCTACCAGCACCTGCTGGAGGAGGCGGTGGCCGAGGCGCGGGCCCGCTCGGCCGGCGAGACCGTGTCGGACCAGGACTGGTCGCCGACCATCACGCTCGGCACCTCGGTGCTGATCCCGGAGAGCTACGTCGCCGATCTCGGCGTGCGGCTCGGCCTCTACCGCCGGCTCGCGACGCTGGAGGACCGGGCCGAGATCGATTCCTTCGCGGCCGAGCTGATCGACCGGTTCGGGCCGCTCCCGCCCGAAGTCGAGAACCTGTTCCAGACGGTGACGATCAAGCGCCTCGCCAAGACCGCCGGCGTCGAGAAGGTCGAGGCCGGGCCCAAGGGCGCCACCATCGCCTTCCGCGGCAACAGCTTCGCCGATCCGGGACGGCTGATCGAGCTGATCCAGAAATCCGCCGGCACGATGAAGGTCCGGCCCGACCAGCGACTGGTGCTGATCCGCGACCTCGAAGATCCCAAGGACCGCGTCGTCCAGGTCCAGCGCCTGCTGACGAAGCTGGCGGAGCTCGCCAAGGCGGCCGGCACGAAGCCGGAAGCGGCGATGCCGGCATCGCCGGGCCTGGTCAAGCAGAAGGCGAGGTGAGGGAGCGTTGCAGGACAGACTGCGCCAAAACTCCGGCCGGCGTGGGGGAAGCGTTGCGGCGACACGCCACAGCGCGGCGTCATCGCCGCAGTTCCCAAGGCGCTTACCCGCGGGGAGGATGCTGAAGGCAAGGCCTGATAGGCACAGCGTCTGCGCGGCCGGGCAACGAATAGTGTCGCTCGCTTCATCGTAGACGAACTGCGCCGGACGTAAGTGATCCGAGTTCATGGCGCCGCGCTTGATTGGCGCGGCTACCTCAAGGTCCTTACGTTCGCAACGAGCGACCTCTTCGGCGTTGGAGTAGAAGCGGTCCGTTAAGACCTGAAGCTTCGCGATCTCCAGCACTTCTTTGGCTGCGACGGACATTGGGTGGAGCAGATGACTGTCGTTCGCATCGCCATAGACGGCGTGATGGATGATGAGCCCGCTCGTGACATCGACGACGTTTTGGCACTTAAACGCGAGGAGAATTGCCAGGACGGCAGGATACGGGAGAAGCGGCAGGGCCGCTCCGGCCTCACGAACGCTGCCGAGCCGACCTCGTGACGAGGGCGCTTGATGAGTGTAAAATCCGAACGTGCAAAGACGAGGAGATTCAGGTGAAGCACGCCGGAGCCGACGCGCTAAACACCCTTGAGCCACTACTCATGCTAGTCCGAGGCGATAGCCGGCTCAAGGAGAAGAAGCGCGGCCTCTTCTATTATCGGAACAGATCATTCCTGCACTTCCATGAGGATCCTGCGGGCCTGTTCGCTGATGTCTTCGCCGGTGGGAAGTCTTGGCGGCTGCGGGTGAGCGACCCATCGGAATACGAAACATTGCTCGACACGATCGGGGAGGCGCTACGCGATGATGGAGGTCCCCGTGCTGGTTGAGGATTTCAGACGTCGAAGCGAATTCCTTCACCGTATGACGGTCGATTTCGTCGCGGCGGTACCGGATGACAAATGGAATTTCACGCCCGATCCCTGCGGCGAACCTGGCCGCAGAATTGCCCCGTTACGACATGGCGGCGGTTTCGCGCCGTTCTGTAAGCAACTGCGACATGTAGTCTGCGTTCGAGGCGTGTACAATTCTGCTCTTCGCACCAAAACGGCCGAGTTTTCGAGGAAGCACGAACACTACACCGGCTCTTTGGGCCGCGAGGATCTGCTCTTTGCACTTGAGGAGAAGCAACGCGAGTTGCTCACAAACCTCGTAATGGTAGACACTGGAGAGCCAATCGATTTCTTCGGACGTGCCTTTACTTTTGGCGACTTCGCATTCACCGTTGTCCAGCATGAGGCAATTCACCATGGGCAGTGGAGCATCTATGCTTCGCTCGCGGGCTTCCAGACGCCGCTAAGTTGGCGGGCTGAGTGGGGTCTCTGAGATTGCGCTCAGGCGCGCGGGGTCTTCGCGAATAGGTGTCCGTTCAGGATGGAAGGTCATGAACCGGACTTCAAGCCACCCGTCTGCCGCAGCTAATCCGTTCGGGTTTCCGCACAGCCTGAGGACCCGTCTACCGGCGCGGTTCCTGGAGCTGCTCTACCGCTCACTCCTTCCAGAACTTCTTCGCCCCGGTGAAGTCCTCCCACGCCTCCGCGAAGCGGCGGCGGGCGTTGGTGGCTTCGGCGGCGGTCCAGCCGGCGACCAGGCCAGCGGCGCGCGCCTTGGTGGCGGCGTCGGCCTCGGCGAGGTGGGGGATAAGGCGGCGCGCGACCACCGCGTCATTCGCGGTGCCGAGAATGTCCTGGATGGACTTGAGGGCGTCCACGTAGCGGCGGACGGGCTTCGCGGGGAAAAGCGGGCGCAGGAATTCGACGGCATAGCGCAGCCGCTTCGCCTCGATCCGCAGCACATGGAGCTGCCCGGCATCGGCGGTCGCAGCGCCTTCCGCGGCGGCAACCAGCTTGCGGTGGCGCTTGCGGAGCAGGCGGCGCGCGAAATCCAGCAGCGGTGAGGCGAGGAGGGCGGCCGCCTCGTCCGTCGGGGTCTCGGGCCAGATATCGGCGTCGAACCAGGCGCCGAGGCCGAGCGCCAGCAGCACGAACTCG
This sequence comes from Allostellaceae bacterium, assembly GCA_035308865.1. Lineage (GTDB taxonomy): Bacteria > Pseudomonadota > Alphaproteobacteria > ATCC43930 > CGMCC-115725 > DATGFU01. Next base: position 3,518 of record DATGFU010000468.1, read on the forward strand.
CGGCCGGTGGCGGCGTCCGCGACGGCGAGCGCGGCGATGTCCCGCTCGGCGCGGGCGGCGTCCGCCAGCTGGTCGAGCACCGGGTCGCGTTCGTCGAGTGCCGCACGCAGCGGCTCGATCGTGCCGTCGAGCCAGACATCCCACTCGCGGGCCTCGCCGAGGAGCCGCGCGAAATCGCCGAGTGCCGCGCCGAACTGTCGGGTCGAGAACGGCGGGAGCGCCGATTTGAATACGGACAGAGCCGACCGTAGCCGCCGCAGGGAGACGCGCGCCTGATGGATCGGCTCCGGCGCCAGGGCGGAGGGTAGCAGACTCACGGTGGTGCGCACGGCGGCGGCACCCGCCCGGCCGATCGCGACAATGCCTTGGCGCACCGTCATCTCAGGCGACAGCGCCGCCTCGGTGCCGTCCTTCCAGGCGGGCGTGCCGGTGGCGAGGAGATAGCCGCGCTGGGCCGGATCGGCCGAGGCAAGGCGCAACGGGATGGCGCCGAGCAGCCGGCGCGCGAGCCGGTAGATTCCGTCGGGCGGCCCGCCCGCCAGCGCCAGGTCGAGCTGGAGAATGCTTTCTCGGCCGCCCGGCGCCTCGATCAGCGCCGATTCCAGCGTGACCGTGACCTGCGTGTCCTCGACGCCGATCCGCCATTGCGTCCGCACGAGGTCGATGCCGAAGAGCGGCACCAGCATGTCGCCGGCGATCTCGGCGACCGTCGCCGGATCGATGCCCGGCAGGAAGGCGAGGCGGGTGACGTCGAGCGCCTCGCCGTCGAGCGGGCCCAGCCGCTCGACGAGGAAGCGGCCGCCCGCCGGCAGCATGCGAATCTCGCGGAGAATCTGCTGGCGGCGCTGCCCATGCGTCTGGGTGCCGAGCGCGAAGCCCAACCGGCCGATCCGATGCTGGGCGGTGTCCCAGAACACCTGGCGCAGCCGCCGCGTCACGGGACGCCGCGCCGGCTGCAGCAGCAGCGGCGCTTCCCGCTTCAGCGTCTCGGCGGCCGTCTCGTCGAGCTCGAGCAGCAGGTGCAGCGGCGGTGCCGCAGTATTCACTGGGCCTGGCGGTAGGAGGGAGGTCGGGAAATATGCACTCGCGCCGATCTCGCTCACGGTCGTCAGCTCCGCCAGCGCAGGGTTCGTTCGCGAACCGGATTCTCGAACGGCCGCGCTTCTTCGCGGGCGCGGACGAACTCGTTCTTCAGCCGGTAGTACCAGCGCGCCGGCACGTCGGGATCGCCGAGCAGCATCAGTTGCGGCTCGTACTTCAGGCCCTCGCGCTGGCGCCGGACGATCTCGCGGTCCTGCTTGAGGAAGGCGCGGGCGATCGGCCGGCCGAGCAGCCGCAGCGGCGCCAGATAGGGCGAGGTCCAGTAGATCAGATGGTTGATCTCGGTGGCGCCCTCGGTGACCGGCGTGATCGTCGTGAAGTTGCACATGACGTGCCGGTCGGTGCGGGTGATCTCCCAGCGCACGCCCGGCAGCCGGAACACGATCTCGGTCGTCAGCTGCCTGGGATCGCCGAGCACGCGATAGGCGCGGGAGTTCGAGGCCGGCCGGTGCCGGGTCATGGTGAAGCCCCAGGGCGAGGGCTCGAAATGCTTCTCCTTGTCCCGCGGCGCCTTGCGCCAGAACCAGGCATTATGCACATAGGGCCCGTGCGAGGGGTCCATCAGCCCGACGGCGGCGTGGTCGAAATCGCCGTCGAACATCATCGAGACGGCCAGCTTCGGCAACTGACCCTCGATCTCGGGCAGCACGGGGATCGGCGGCGCGCGGTCCGGGTCGCTGCCGAAGAATACCCAGATGCCGCCTTGGACCTCGGTGACCGGGTAGGCGCGGACCTTGATCTTGGAGAGGTCGGGCAGCTGGTCCTCGGCGAGTGGCGGGATCGCGATACAGGCGCCGGTCGGCGCGAACCGCCAGCCGTGATAGCAGCACTCGATCTCCGCGCCGTCGAACTTCCCGTAGCGCAGCGGGATGCCGCGATGGGGACAGATGTCGAGGAGCGCGAAGGCCTTGCCATCGCGGTCGCGGCCGAGCAGCACCGGCTCGCCCAGCATGGTCTTGGGCAGGACGCGGCCGCGCTTCAGACGGTTGCCGGGAACGGCGAAGTACCACGCGTCCCGGAGCGGCGGCGTGCTGGTGGCATCCAATCGGCGTCTCGCAATCCTCTCGTCCGGCCGCTGCGCCGAGCGGCGGGAGATTAACGTCCTATGACAGCGATTGAAAGCCGCGCTGGTGGACAATGCCCCGGCCGCGCACGATCATGGGTGCCTGACGAAAGGAGCGATGCCGTGCCGGACGCCGTCGACCTCGCCGCAAAGCTGCAGACGTTTGCCGAGCACTGGTCGCCGAAGATCGTGAGCACCTTCAACGGCCACGACGTCATGGTGGTCAAGGTGAAGGGCGAGTTCATCTGGCATTCGCACCCGGACACGGATGATTTCTTCCTGGTGCTGAAGGGCAGGCTCGTCATCCAGCTGCGCGACGGCGAGGTTCGCCTGGGGCCGGGCGATCTCTACGTCGTGCCGAAGGGCGTGGAACACCGGCCGGTCGCAGAGGAGGAGGTGCATCTCCTCCTGATCGAGCCCGAGGGCACGCCGAATACCGGCGATGTCGCGACGGCGGCGGTCAAGGTGCGCATATAGCCCGGCGACTCCGACCCGCCTTGATCCGCCGCCGCGGGCGCGCTAGGCAGGGCGCGACATGCGCGTCTTCCGGCACTTCGACCCGACGCCCGCCGAGGCACGGGGCGCGGTGCTCGCCCTCGGCAATTTCGACGGCGTCCATCGCGGCCACCAGACGGTGATCCACGCGGCGGCTTCAGTCGCCGCGGGGCGGAAGTTCGGCGTGCTGACCTTCGAGCCGCATCCCCGCCAGGTCTTCCAGCCGGACCACCCGCCCTTCCGCCTGACGCCATTCCGCGTCAAGGTCCACGAGCTCGAAGCGCTGGGCTGCGATCTCGCCGTCATCCTCCATTTCGACCTGGCCTTCGCGGCCTGGACCGCGGAGCGCTTCGCCGAGATCGTGCTGCACCGCGGCCTCGGCGTCGCCCATGTGGTTGTGGGCCATGATTTCGTGTTCGGTCGCGGGCGCAAGGGCGATGCGACACTGCTGCGCCGGCTCGGCGACGAGCTCGGCTTTGCCGTCACGGTCGTCGAGCTCTCCGGCGACGGCGGCGCCATATTCTCCTCGACCGAGATCCGAGAACGGCTGGTCGTTGGCGACGTGCGCGGCGCGGCCGCGCTGCTGGGTCGGCCGTGGGAGATCGATGGGCGGGTCGAGGCCGGGGACCGGCTTGGCCGGGTACTGGGATTTCCGACCGCAAACCTCTCGCTCGGCGAATACCTGCGCCCGGCCGAAGGCGTCTACGCCGTGCGGGCTGGGATCGAACGCCCGGGCGGCATCGAATGGCATGACGCCGTGGCCAATGTCGGACGGCGCCCCACGATCGGCGGTACCGATCTGCGGTTCGAGGCGCATCTCCTCGATTTTTCCGGCGACCTCTACGGCCGCCATCTCCGCGTGCCGCTGATCGACTGGATCCGGCCGGATGCCACCTTCTCAGGGCTTGAGGAACTCAAGGCGGCGATCGGGCGCGACGTCGAGGCGGCGCGCGCCC
>DATGFU010000469.1:0-2061 GCA_035308865.1 Allostellaceae bacterium
CACGGTCGACTATGCCCGCAGCTTCTTTCCGGTGGCGTTGGTCGTGTTGCTGCTACGGTCCTTCGTCTTCGAGCCTTTCCGCATTCCCTCCGACTCGATGATGCCGACGCTGCTCGACGGCGACTTCATCATCGTCAACAAGTACGCTTACGGGCTGCGGCTGCCGGTGATCAATCGCAAGTTCCTCGCTGTCGGCGAGCCGCAGCGCGGGGACGTGGTCGTGTTCCGCTGGCCGGTGGACCCGTCCACCAACTTCATCAAGCGGCTCGTCGGCCTGCCGGGCGATCACGTCGAGGTCCACGACAACCTGATCGTCGTCAACGGTCGGCCGGTGCCGTTCTATGTCGGGCCGCACCGCTACAATGACGGCTGTTATGTGAACTTCTCGCTGGCGCGCGAGCAGCTCGGCACGCACCAGCACGAGGCAATGTTCTGCCCGGTGGGCATCGACCGCCAGCCGCTCCTTCCCGCCTGCAACAGGAGCGGGGTACGCGGCTATGTCTGCGGCGACGAGGACGCGCCCGGAAGCTCCCGCATGGCGCCGTTTGTCGGCGACGTGCCGCCGGGGCATTATTTGATGATGGGTGACAATCGCGACAACAGCGACGACGGCCGCTCATGGGGCTATGTTCCGGAGGAGAATCTCGTCGGCCGGGCGACCAGGATCTGGTTCAACTGGGATCCGCGGCGCTCCGGCGGGCCCATCTGGAGCCGCATCGGCTCCGCCATTCCGTAAGCTTTCGGGGGGTACATCGATGCGTACGAGGCAAGAGGGTGTCACCGCGATCGGCTGGCTGTTCCTGCTCACGCCGCTCGCGATCGTGCTCTACGCCGGCATGCGCCTGGCGCCGGTTTATCTGAATTACATGAAGGTCGCCAAGGCGATGGACCAGGCAAACTCCGAGCTCAAAGGAGCCAGTATCGAGCCGGGATCGATACGCAATGCGATCGACAAGCACCTGATGATCGAGGTGATCGACTACCCGACGGGCAAGGACATGAAGATCACCCGCGACGGCACCGGCTGGGCGGTCGAAACCCAGTACGACGATGAGGCGCCGCTGTTCGGCAACGTCTCACTGCACGTGTCGTTCGACAAGACCGTGAAGGTCGGCGGAGGCGGCAACGAGTAGCGGCCCGTTGGGCCGCGCCCAGTCAGCATGCCGACGCACGGGACATGACGAGTGCCGGATGGCCCGCGGCCTGGGTACGGGAGAAACTCGGCTACTTGCCGCGGAATGTCGCGCTATTCCGTGCCGCGCTGACTCACCGCAGCGCCGCCGGGCCGAACAACGAGCGGCTCGAGTTCCTCGGCGATGCGGTTCTCAGCCTCGTCATCGCCCAGCGGCTCTACAGCGACTTCCCTGAGGCGGACGAGGGTGACTTGAGCCGCCTGCGCGCGCGACTCGTGAGCCGCGAGTCACTCGCCGAGGCGGCCGCCGAGCTCGACCTCGGCGCGGTGCTGCAGCTTGGCTCGGGTGAGCTGAAGAGCGGCGGCTTTCGCCGCCAGTCGATCCTCGCCGATGGGCTCGAGGCCCTCTGCGGAGCGATCTTTCTCGATTCCGGACTCATCGGCGTGGAAGCGGTGATCGAGCGGCTCTTTGCCGCGCGTATCGCGGCGCTTCCGGCGCCCGAGGCGCTGAAAGACGCCAAAACGCGCCTTCAGGAGCACCTGCAGTCGCGCAGCCTCACCCTGCCGCTCTACGTGGTGGTGAGTGTCGAGGGGGCGGATCACGCGCAGACCTTCCGGGTGAGCTGTGAGGTGCCCGACCTCAGCCTCCGTGTCGAAGGCGGGGGCTCGAGTCGCCGTCGCGCCGAGCAGCAGGCCGCCGAGCGAATGCTCGCGCGCCTCGAAGGAGCGGCCGGGCCAGCGATGGAGGCCCGGCCGTGAGCGAGCCGCCCCCGGCCGATTTCCGCAGTGGCTTCGCCGCACTCATCGGTCGGCCCAATGTCGGCAAATCGACGCTGCTGAATGCGCTGGTCGGCGAGAAGGTCAGCATCGTGACGCCGCGGCCGCAAACCACCCGCCACCGCATCCTCGGGGTACTCACCTCGGCAAGC
>DATGFU010000470.1:0-1916 GCA_035308865.1 Allostellaceae bacterium
TGCCCGGCCACGAGATCGTCGGCCGCGTGACCGCCGTCGGAAGCAACGTGAGCAAGTTCAAGCTCGGCGACGTCGCCGGCGTGGGCTGCATGGTCGACAGCTGCCAGCACTGCAATCCGTGCAAGCGGGGGCTGGAGCAGTACTGCGAGGTCGGCATGACCGGCACCTACAACGGGCCGGAACAGGGCACCGGCGGCAACACCTACGGCGGCTACTCCGACAAGATCGTGGTGCGCGAGGAGTTCGTGCTGCGCCTGCCGGACGGTATCGACCCGGCCGCCGCCGCGCCGCTGCTGTGCGCCGGCATCACCACCTATTCGCCGCTACGCCACTGGGGCGCCGGCCCGGGCAAGAAGGTCGGGGTGGTGGGCCTGGGCGGGCTGGGCCACATGGCGGTGAAGCTGGCGCACGCGATGGGCGCCGAGGTGACCCTGTTCACCACCTCGCCCGACAAGGAGGCCGACGCGCGGCGCCTGGGCGCCAGCCAGGTCGTGATTTCCACCGACCCCGGCGCGATGCGGCGGCAAGCGCGGACCTTCGACCTGATCGTCAACACCGTCGCCGCCCCGATGGACCTCGATCCCTACATCAACGCTCTGGCGCTGGATGGAACCATGGTGCTGGTCGGCGCCCCGGCCTCGCCGCACAAGAGCCCGGCGGTGTTCCCGTTCCTGACAGCGCGCCGGTCGATGGCCGGCTCCGGCATCGGCGGCATCCCCGAGACCCAGGAGATGCTCGACTTCTGCGCCGAGCGGGGCGTGGTTTCCGACATCGAGATCATCCCGATCCAGCAGATCGAGACCGCCTACGCGCGGATGCTGAAGAGCGACGTGAAGTACCGCTTCGTGATCGACATGCAGTCGCTGAAGGACGAGGCGGCCAGCTAGGCCGCCACTTGCTGCAGCCAGCGCTCGAACACGGCGATCTTCGTCGCCGGCCAGGCCCCGTCGCAGGGCATCGTGCCGGCCTTCAGCCGCGCCAGGATCGCCGCGCCGTGGGTGCGGGCGTCCGCCTCTTTCCACAGGTCGAAGGCGAAGATCATCGAGTTGCGGTCCATCGGCCGGAACAGTGGCTTGATGTGCGGCTCGAACGCCAGCGGCTCGCCGGGGGCGGGCAGGGCGGCTTCACTTTCCGCAGCCGGTTCGGGCGGGGCCAGCGCGGAGACCCGCGAGCCGGGCGTGGCGTCGCAGACCCACCACCAGCGTGGCACCGGCATGTTGGGCGGCGGATGCGCGCTCTGCTGCGAGTTCTCCACCGCGATGCGCGAGCCCCACTCGATGTAGGCGGTGAAGGCGGCGCGGAACTCCGGATCGCGCGGCAGGCCGGCGTCGTCGGCGCTCTGCATCATCAGCGCCGCCCAGCGCGCGCGCTGCTCGGGCTGGATGCCCTTGCCGACGTGCTGCGAGATCATCCGCGAATAGCCGCCGTAACGCTCGGAATAGAACTTCGGCCCCCCGAACACCTCGCTCAGCCAGGCCGCCACCCGCTCGGGATGGTCGGGCGACATCTCGGCGAACAGGGGTCCGACCAGCGGGTCCTGCGGCACGTAGCGGCCGTAGAAGATGTGGGTCATGTCGAGCAGCGCCGGATAGCCGCCGGCCCATTCGAACAGCGTCGGCTGCCGTTCGCGATCGTCGATCGGATCGTGGAATTCGACGCTCCAGTGCATGCCGCTGCAGAACGGCTTGTTCAGCGACGAGCCGCAGCGGCAGAGGCTGTAGTGTTCGCTCGACGCGCCGGCGTTGCGCGGCGCCGGTGCGCCGGCTTCGTCGACGACCTCGACCCGGCCGGTGATCCGATACGGGCCGTCCTTCGAGACTTCGACCTGTGCTGGCCGGTCGGTGTCGGTCATCGCGTCGTCGCGGTGACGCGCAATGCCGATGCCGAGCGCGCCGGAGGGGCAGCGGCGCACGGCT
>DATGFU010000471.1:0-15902 GCA_035308865.1 Allostellaceae bacterium
CTGGCGCCACTACGAGCCCTGGCTCGGCCCGCTGCGTGATGCACTCGGCGATGCGCTGACGCGCTACCGCGAATGAGACCTCAGCGCTGCGAACTTTCCCAGCCCGGGGCGACGTAGTACGGCGCCGTGGCGGGGGCGAGCGCCGCGCGTCCGCGGATGTGATCGGCGGCCTTCTCGGCCAGCATGATGGTCGGCGCGTTCAGGTTGCCCGTGGTGATCGACGGGATGATCGAGGAATCGACGATCCGCAGCCCCTCCAACCCGACCACGCGGGTCTCGGGATCGACCACGGTCATCGGGTCGCGCGCATCGCCCATGCGGCAGGTGCCGGAGGGATGATAGGCGCTCTCGACCTTGTCGCGGATGAACCGGTCGATCGCCTCGTCGCCGGTGACATGCGCACCCGGCTGGATCTCGCGGCCGCGCCACTTGTCGAAGGCGGCTTGCGCGAAGATCTCGCGGGTCAGCCGCACGCAGGCCCGCATCTCGGTCCAGTCGTCGGGATGCGACATGTAGTTGAAGAAGATGCGCGGCGCCGCCGCCGGATCGGCAGAGCGCAGCGTCACTTGGCCGCGGCTCTTCGAGCGCATCGGCCCGACATGGGCCTGCATGCCGTGCTCGGTCGCCAGGGTGTTGCCGTCATAGGACATCGCGAGCGGCAGGAAATGGTACTGGATATCCGGGTAGCGGATGCCGGCGCGGCTGCGGATGAAGCCGCAGGTCTCGAAATGATTGGTCGCGCCGAGCCCGTCATGGCGCGCGAGCCACCGCAACCCGATCATGCCCTTGGCCACCGGGTTCATCGCCGAGAACAGCGTGATCGGCTGCGTGACCGCCACCTGGAAATAGAATTCGAGATGGTCCTGCAGGTTCTCGCCGACACCGGGGAGATCATGCACGACCGGAATCCCCAGCGCCTGCAGCTCCGCCGCCGGGCCGATACCGGAGAGCTTGAGGAGCTGCGGCGAGTTGATCGGGCCGCCCGACAGGATCACCTCGCGCCGCGCCGTCGCGACGTGCTCGCCGCCGTTCCGCACGTACCGGATCCCGGTGGCGCGGCGGTTCGCGACCTCGATCCGCTGCACCTGCGCATGGGTGACGACATGCAAATTCGGCCGTTTCATCGCCGGCCGCAGATAGGCGACCGCGGCGCTGCACCGCCTGCCGTCGCGGACGGTCATGTCCATGCGGCCGAACCCGTCCTGCTGGCCGCCATTGACGTCGTCGGTCACCGGATAGCCCGCCTGCCGCGCCGCCTCGACGAAGGCCCGGTAGAGCGGGTTGGCGATCGTACCGTAGCGGGTCGAGAGCGGCCCCTCACCGCCGCGATAGTCGTCCCCGCCCTCCTGCCGGCTCTCTGCCCGGCGGAAATAAGGCAGCACGTGTCGATAGCCCCAGCCCTGGGCGCCGTCCTCGCTCTCCCAGCGGTCGAAATCGTTGGGATTGCCTCGGATATAGACGAGGCCGTTGATCGACGACGACCCGCCCAGCACCTTGCCGCGCGGGCAGTTGATCCGCCTTCCGCCAAGATGCGGCTCCGGTTCGCTCTCATAGCCCCAATTGTATTTGGGCATGTTCAGCGGGATCGAAAGCGCGCTTGGCATCTGAATGAAGATCGAACGGTCGGACCCGCCGCGCTCGACCACCAGCACGGTCGATCTCCCGTCCTCGGTCAGCCGATCGGCCAGCACGCACCCCGCCGAACCGGCGCCGACGATGACGTAGTCGTAGGTCTCCGCCATTTACGCGCCGCCTGTCGCTCCCTCTCCGCCCCCGGGGGCGGAGAGGGTTGGGGTGAGGTGGGGGATAGCTCGGAGCGTCGGCGAAACCCACCTCACCCTCCCGTCGCTTCTGCGACGGGTCCCTCCCTCTCCCCCCTGAAGGGCGGAGAGGGGCTTGTGACCCTCAATACGGCGCATCGATCGTCCCGAGATTCACGTAGACGCTCTTGAGCTGCGTGTAGTGCTCAATGGCGGCTCGGCCGTTCTCGCGGCCGAGCCCCGACTGCTTGGCGCCGCCGAAGGGGAGCGCGATGGGCGTCACGTTGTAGTGGTTGATCCAGCACGTCCCGGCCTCGAGCCGCGCGATCACACGGTGGCCGCGGGCGAGGTCGCGGGTGAAGACGCCGGCGGACAGGCCGAACTCCGTGGCATTGGCGCGGCCGACCACCTCGTCCTCGCTGTCGAAGGCGAGCACGGCCATCACCGGCCCGAAGACCTCCTCGCGGACGATCCGCATGGCATCGTCGCAGGCATCGAACACGGTGGGCGCGACGAAGAAGCCCTTGCCGTGCGCCACCCGCTCGCCGCCACACACGACCCGCGCGCCCTCGGCGCGGCCGAGTTCGATATAGTCGAGCACCTTGCGCATGTGCCCCTCGGAGATGAGGGCACCCACCTGGGTCGCCGGGTCGAGCGGGTCGCCGATGCGCATGCGGCGGACGCGGGCGGCGAGCCGTTCCAGGAAATCGTCCTTCACGCCGCGCTGCACGAAAACCCGCGTGCCGTTCGAGCAGACCTCGCCGGCCGAGTAGAAATTGGCGAGCAGCGCGCCCGACACCGCCTCGTCGAGATCGGCATCCTCGAAGACGATCAGCGGTGATTTCCCGCCCAGCTCCAGCGTCACGTATTTGAGCGTGCCGGCGGCATCGGCCATCACCGCCTTGCCGGTCCCGACCTCGCCGGTCAGCGAGACCTTGCGGATGGCCGGATGCCGGGTCAGCAGCCGCCCGGTCTCGGCGAAGCCCTGCACCACGTTGAACACGCCGTCGGGCACGCCCGCCTCGGCCATGATCTCGGCCAGCTTGAGCGCGGTCAGCGGCGTCAGTTCGGCCGGCTTGAAGATCATGGCATTGCCGCAGGCGAGCGCCGGCGCGGATTTCCAGCAGGCGATCTGCAGCGGGTAGTTCCAGGCGCCGATCCCGGCGACGATCCCGAGCGGCTCGCGCCGCGTGTAGCCGAACGCCGCCGGCCCCAGATCGACATGCTCGCCGGCGATGCTGCCCGCGAGCCCGGCAAAGTATTCGAAGCACTCCGCGCCGGAGATCACGTCGACGACCGAGGTCTCCTGGATCGGCTTGCCGGTATCGAGCGTCTCCAGCCGCGCCAGCGCGTCGTTGCGCTCGCGCAGCAGGTCGGCGACGCGGCGCAGGATGCGGCCGCGCTCCGCTCCCGGCACCGCCGCCCAGCGCGCCTGGCCCTGGCGCGCCGCCGCGACCGCGGCCTCGATCTCCGCGGGCCCGGCGATCTCGACCCGGGCCAGCACGGCGCCAGTGGCGGGATTGATCGTTTCGAACGTCTCGCCGCTCAGGGACCGGACATAGCGGCCGCCGATATGGTTGAGGCGCGGATCGTCCTCCGCCGCCCGGACGGTCCGGGCCGCCCGCAGAGAATCCAGCTCGCGGTCGACGAAGCCCGTGGCGATGGCGCGGGCGGCGATGCTGTCCGTCTCGGCCGCGCCCGAGAGCGTCGCGCGCAGCCACAGCCCGTCGATCAGCGCGGCCAGCGCGATCGCGAGGCGCACCGCCTCGGCCTCGGCGACCAGGCCCTTCAGCGCGTGCCGCAGGTTCGACAGCATTCGCCGCTGGTAGACGCGCTGCACCCGGAGCAGCCGCGGCGAATGCAGCGCCTCGCCCCAGAAGGCGAGCCACACCGTACTGGTGGGACCGTCGAACTCATCCGGCGCGAGATAGGCGTCGATGACCGCCTGAACCCGGCCCCGCGGGGTCGCCGCAGCCGCCAGCCGGGCGCGCGTGGCCCCGGCCAGCCGGGCGGCAAGGCGGCGCAGCGTCGCTTCCAGCAGCCCGTCCTTGTCGCGGAAGTAATGCGCCACCAGTCCGGACGACATGCCGGCGCGCTGACCGATCAGCGCCAGCGTGGTCGCGGCGAAGCCGACCTCGGACATGGTGCCGATGGTCGCCTCGATCAGCCGCGATCGGGGGTCCTCCTCCCGCTCCACGCGCAACATGTGACGCTCCATCCACCGGATATCACCGGCACTCTAGCTTGATTGATCAGATAATCAATCACGAAAGCGATCGGCCAATGTGGGAATATCCCTTGAACAGGCTATAGTTCATTCGATCAGACAGCTGTGTTAGGCGCTTCGAGGCCTCATTCGAGAATCCTCGTTGCAAACGATTGCAAACGTGATTTAGATGGTCGATCAAGCAGCGTGCCGGAGTCGGGCGGCGCGCGTCTTGCGGGGGTACCGGCGGAAGGGAGGAAGCATATGCGCATCGCCGTCTTGCTGGCCTTCGCCCTCGCCTGTCTCGCGCCCGGCGCCCGCGCGGCCGAGCCGGAAAGCTGCAAGCAGGTCCGATTCGCCGATGTCGGCTGGACCGACATCACCGCCACCACCGCCATCACTGCCCGCATCCTCGAAGGCATCGGCTATGCCCCGCATATCGAGGTTCTGTCGGTCCCGGTGACCTATATCTCCCTGAAAAACAAGGATATCGACGTCTTCCTCGGCAACTGGATGCCGACCATGGAGGCGGATCGGAAGCCCTATCTCGACAGCGGCGCCGTCGAAATCGTCCGGCCGAACCTGACCGGCGCGCGCTACACGCTGGCCGTGTCGGAGCAGACCTGGGACGAAGGCCTGCACAGCTTCGCGGACATCGCCAAGTTCCGCGACCAGCTCAAGGGCAAGATCTACGGCATCGAGCCCGGCAACGACGGCAACCGCGTCGTGCTCGGCATGATCAAGGACGACAAATACGGGCTCGGCACGTTCGACCTCGTCGAGTCCAGCGAGCAGGGCATGCTGGCCGAGCTGGAGCGCTCGATCCGCCGCCACGAGCCGATCGTGTTCCTCGGATGGGAGCCGCATCCGATGAACACCAAGTACAAGATGAAGTACCTCGACGACCCGGAGAACAATTTCGGGCCGGACAACGGCAGCGCCAGCGTCTTCACCAATGTCCGCGCCGGCTACATGGGCGAATGCCCGAACATGGGCCGCCTGCTGAAGAATGAGGGCTTCACGCTGGCGATCGAGGACGAGGTGATGGGCGCCATTCTGTTCGAGGGAACGGAGGCGCCGAAGGCGGCGGAAAACTGGCTGAAGGCCAACCCGGCGGTCTGGAAGGCCTGGCTCGACGGCGTCACCACCTTCGACGGCCAGCAACCGGCCGCCGACGCGCTGCAGAAGAGCCTCGGCGTCCATTCCGGTGACGCGGGCGGATCCGGGCCGATACATGCGCTCAACGACTGGTTCGCCGACCATAAGCTGCCGCTGGGGACCTGGCTGAAGGGCGGCGTCGACTTCGCCACCGCCAACGGGCAGGGGTTCTTCGATTTCGTCTCGACCGTGCTGGGCGCCTCGATCGCCGATTTCACGGCGTTCCTCTTGTGGTTCCCCGCCCCCTTTCTGATCCTTGTCTTCGCTGCCGGCGCCTACGCGCTGCACCGGTCGCTGAGGCTCAGCCTATTCATCCTCGCCTCGCTGCTGCTGGTGCTGGACCTCGGCTACTGGAACGCCACGATCGAGACGCTGTCGCTGGTGTTCTGCGCGACGGTCACCTGCATCGTCATCGGCGTGCCGATCGGCATCGCCTCGGCCCACCACGCCTGGCTCTACCACGTGCTGCGGCCGATCCTCGACCTGATGCAGACCATCCCCACCTTCGTCTACCTGATCCCGACGCTGGTGCTGTTCCACCTCGGCGTCGTGCCCGGGCTCATCTCGACCGTGATCTTCTCGATCCCGGCGCCTATCCGGCTCACCCATCTCGGCATCACCTCAGTGCCGCTGCAGCTGCGCGAGGCGGGCCTGGCGTTCGGCGCGACCAAGCGGCAGCTCTTGTGGAAGGTCGAGCTGCCCGCGGCGGCGCCGACCATCATGGCGGGAATCACGCAATGCATCATGCTGAGCCTCTCCATGGTGGTGATCGCCGCGCTGGTCGGCGCCGGCGGTCTCGGCGAGCCTGTCGTCCGCGCGCTCAACTCGGTCAACGTCGCGGTCGGCTTCGAGGCCGGGCTCGCGATCGTCGTGCTGGCGATCATCCTCGACCGCGTCTGCAAACGCCCCGAGCCGCGCGGCGGGAAGGCATGAGCACGCCGGGCGCCGGCCATCCCCTCTCCGCCCTTCAGGGGGGAGAGGGTCAGGGTGAGGTGGGTGCCTCGGCCGCTCCGAGCCATCCCCCGCCTCACCCCGACCCTCTCCACCCCCGGGGGTGGAGAGGGGGTTCCCTGGAAGGCCGATCTTGCCCGCCGTAGAGTTCAAGAGCGTCGACATCGTCTTCGGCCAGAACGTCAAGGCGGCGCTGGCGCTGGTCGATCGTGGCGCCGCGCGGGACGAGATCCTGACGGAGACCGGCTGCGTGCTGGGCGCAGCCGGGGTGAACCTCGCCGTCGAGCGCGGGCAGATCTGCGTGCTGATGGGCCTCTCGGGCTCCGGCAAGTCGACCATCCTGCGGGCGATCAACCGGCTCAACCGCGTGACCCGCGGCAGCGTGCTGGTCGAGCATCGCGGCGCGACGATCGACGTGGCCCGCTGCGACGAGGCGGTGCTGCGTGACCTGCGCATGCACACGGTCGCGACGGTCTTTCAGCAGTTCGCCCTGCTGCCCTGGCGGACGGTGCGCGAGAACGTGGGCTTCGGGCTCGAGCTGCAAGGAATGGCCGCAGCCGAGCGGCGCCGCATCGTCGACGAGAAGCTCGAGATGGTCGGCCTTTCGAAATGGGCCGAGAAGCACGCCCACGAGCTGTCCGGCGGCATGCAGCAGCGCGTCGGCCTCGCCCGCGCCTTCGCCACCGATGCCGAGATCCTGCTGATGGACGAGCCCTTCTCGGCGCTCGATCCGCTGATCCGCAACAAGCTTCAGGACGAGCTGCTCGACCTCCAGGAGACGCTGAAGAAGACGATCGTCTTCGTCAGCCACGATCTCGACGAAGCGATGAAGCTCGGCAACACGATCACCATCCTCGAAGGCGGGCGGATCGTGCAGACCGGCACGGCCGAGGACATCCTGCTCTCGCCCGCCGACGACTACGTCGCCGAGTTCGTCCGCCACGTGAATCCGCTGAACGTGCTGCGCGGCACCTGCCTCCTGCGGCCGGTCGAGAGTCTGACGAAAGCGGACGGCGCCGTCATCCTCGACGCGGCCGGCCGCATCCGGGTGTCGCTCGACGCTGCGGGCCGCCCGATCAGCGTCACGCTCGACGGCCGCATCGGCCGCCTCCAGGCCTGCGGCATTGACGGAGACGCGCCGGCCCATGCCGACCTCCTGACGGCGCCGGTCGAGGTCAAGCTGCGCGCGGCGATCGCGCTCAAACGGCTAACCGAACAGCCGATCCTGCTCGTGGACCAGGACGGAAGGCTGGCGGGCTTGTGCGGCGATGAGGAGATTTATCAGGGCCTGCTCCGGCGCGGCCGTGACTGAGTCCCGTTAGCCCGCCGGCTCTTCTTCGCCCATCACCTCGACACGGATGTCCTCGACGCGCTCGGCGACGGCGTCGACCAGCGCGGCCAGCTTCGGGCCGTCGAAATCGGCGACGGGCGCCCTGCCCCACATCACCAGCGTGCCGGCCTGATCGATCCCGATATGGAACGGCGCCAGGTCGGAATCGAACATGTTGGCGCGGAGCAGATAGACGGCGAGCCCGTATTCCGGGGTCCGCGGCATCGGCCCCACCGGGGCCACGATCAGCAGCGCGTCGTCATCGCCGGCATAGAGATAGACGTCGGTCGCCTCGCCCACCGTCAGCCGGATGCCGCCGGTCGCGTCGGGCGGCAGTCCGGGGATGCCGAGGGCCGCCGCAAGTCCGGCGATCAGCGCCTTGCTCTTTTCGTTCCACATGGCTCTCTTCCCTGGCGGGTCAGACGCGCATCAGGCGCGACTTGAGCTCGGCGGCGAATTTCTGGTCGCCGTCCTTGGGGGTGTCGAACTGGGCGATGGCGATCTCCAGCGCCTCATTCACATCCTCGGGCCCTTTGACGTCGCGCAGGATGGCATCGACCTGGATCAGCACCTCGCGGCCGGCGAGGATGCCCTTCCGGCGCCGGGCCAGACGGTCCATCACACCCGGATCGAGCTGGATCAGCTTGGGATAGACGACGTCGCGCAGGATCACCTGGGCGTGGTCCTTCGCCCGCAGCATCTCGGCGACGGCGACGCCGGCGTCCAGCACCTCCATCCCCTCATTGCCGTTCGCCTTGACGAGATCCATCAGCGGGTCGAGACGGCCGCTGCGGTTGATCTCGCGCGCGATGAAGCCCTGGCGGTCGACATCCCCGCCGGCGAGGTCGTCGAGCAGCTTGAGGGCATCGTGGAGCGGGCCGGATTTGAGCGCGTCCGCCTTGGCCCCCGCGGCAAGCGAGACGAGCGTGCCGATCGTGTCGGTGACCGTGTCGCGGAACTGCAGCTCCTCCTTGGCCCCCGGCAGGCCGTCCGCGGCCACCGCGGCGAGATCGTCCCGCCCGAGGCAGTTCAGCATCTGCTTGACCGAGGCGAACTCGCGCGTCTGCGGCTGCTGCCGCTTGGTGATATGGGCGAAGGTGACATCCTCGGTCCGGCTCTGCAGGTCGAGCTTGTCCTCGAGGCTCATGTTCATGTTTACCGTGCCGCCGAACAGGCCGGTGAAATCCTTCTCCTTCTTCTTCCACGGCTGGAGCAGCTTGCGTCCGCCCGTCTGCCATTTCAGCGGCACCTCGACGACGTCCTCGGGATGATCGGCGAGCAGCCGGTTCTTGGCGTATTCGGACGCCGCGTTCGGCGCCTTGGTGAAGTAGTCGTTGATCGCATTCGGTGCCGGCGTCGCGGTGCCTTCGAGCACCTGGTCCGACTTGCCCGGTTCCTGGAACACGAAGTTCATCTTCCCCGCGTCCGGGATAGGATCGAGCGAACGCTTGGCGCCGATCGAATCCGAGGTCGGCGCGTTGTTCAGCACGCCGCCGTCCTGGAAGCGCGCGATCTGGCCGCCCAGCGCCGAGAGCTTGAGGTCCACCGGCTCGAAGACCGGCGGCAATGCCGCGGAGGCGTGCACGGCCTCGGCGACGGCGAGATCGGGCTCGGTGTCGGCGCTGAAGATCGCGACCTGCGGGCTGTCGGTCTTCGACACCTCCCGCGTCCGGCCGTCGACGATGCCGATATAGGTGCCGGAGATCACCACTTCCTTGACCGCCGGGTTGAGCTTCGAGAGCGTGCGCAAGTCTCCGAATGTGACCTTGCCGCCCGATTCGACCTTCGACTTGATGCCGCGGGCGGCGGCCAGGCCCTCCTTGTCCTGGGTGCCCGAATCCTCGAACTCCGTGACCTTCTTTTCGACGCTCTCGTTGATCGCGTCGCTGACGAGGTGCTCGAGATTGTCGCCCTTCAGCGTGTCGCCGGCGATGCCGCGGGCCAGGAGCCCCATGCGCGACCGTCCCTCACCGATCTTCTTGCCGGTCTCGGGATCGTTGCTGATCGCCTTGAACTCGTCCGCCGTGACGCCGGCAGCCAGCAGCGCTGCCGTCATCGAGCCGACGGAAGCGCCGTTGAACACCTGGACCTCGGCCAGCACGCCGGTCCGCTCCATCGCCTTGACCGCGCCCGGCAGCGCCGCCCCCTTGCCGCCGCCGCCGGAGAACGTGACCTCGCGGAGCGGCGGCGGCGGAGCAGTAAGGGCAACCCGGCCGTCCGTGCCGATCGTGATGTCGAGCGTCTTGCCGTTGGCGCCCTTGAAGCTCGACTTCGATCCGACCGGCAGCGACGAGGCGATCGGCGCCAGCCCGTCGCGCCGCCCGATCAGCTCGCGCTGGCCGCTTGGGATCACCTCGTCGACGACGGCGAACCTGACTTCCCTGCCGCTCGCGGTCTTGCCCTTCTGCGGCGACAAATCCTGCCGGGCGAGCGAGTAGCCGAGCACCCGCTGGATCCACTCGTCATGATTGTCCATCCCGGTCGTGTTGCTCATCTCCCACCCCCGTCAGACAAAAGTGCTTGAACTGTCGGGAATGGCCGGAACCACGGCCGGCTATGCCACCGCAGCCCTGGGCGGCAGCGAGCCGGCACGGCCGCGATCGAATGGCGGCGAAACCCTACAGCGAGACCGCCCGCAGGGCAACAATGGTTCCGCCGGGTTAATCACCCTGAGGTAGTACGTCGTCGGCGTCGCCGTCCTCACGGAAAGAGCGTCCGATCCTGATCGGCGCCTTCATCCAGCTCGGTGCAGCGCGCATCGGGCGTCGTCCGGGCATCCGCCATCGCGAATCTGTAAGGCGGACGCCAGCGGACCAGGAAATAGGCCGTCCCCGTGGAGATACTGGTCGCCAAATTGTGGAACTCGATCCCGACCTGCCACAGCTCGCCCAGGACAGGGCAGCGCCGGGTCGTGTCGAGATATTCCCCGTAGATGTGATCGGCGTGGAACCGCGTATGCGCCCGCCGGAGCGCAGTCGATCGTTCGGGCGCCGACCAGACGCTCGCTGCAGCCCAGTCGTTCTCCAGCCACTCCTGGACGAAGGCGCGCGGGCCGAGGGCGATCGGATCGTCCCTGACGGCGGCATCTGCACTGACCGCGAAGTGCCGCACCGATTCGTAGGAGTGAACGCCGCCGTCGAGGCTCAGGCTGCGGAACTCGATCAGCGCTTGGTCAGGTCCGAGGCTTGTCTGGATGAAGGAATCGGTGCGGAACGCATCGTGCTCCTCGTGGACGAGCAGTGTCGGGACCTCGGCTGCCCCACGAAGGCGCCAGAGGCCGTAGAAGATCCCCTGGATGTTCGACGAGCACCAGTCGTAGTTCCCGGAAGACAGGACAAGCGCGCCATCGCCACCCTCCCCGGCCGGCGAGGTACGCACGTCGTCGATGTGCCTGGGAAAATGCGTGCCGCGCGCGGCGACGTCGTCCTCGTCCTCCCAGACGCGCCGCCAGGCCGAACCGCGCCAAGCATAGAGATAGGCGGATTCGTCGACGCCGCAGTACACGCCCACCGCCGTTCGGAGCAGCAGATGTGACGGGTCGTCGAGGCGCTTCAGTTCGATCCGCTCAACGAAGCCCGTCTCGTCGAAGGAGACTTCGTCGGCCATGCAGCGGGGCGCGACCTCGTCGCGGTCGCCGCCGCAGAGGAGGTCGCTGCGATCGAGCTCGCCGTTGATCGCCGCCTCGAAGCTTGCGGCGTCGGCCGCAGGTCCGAGGCCGCCGAGGCGCCGCTCTACCCAATCGCGAAGCTGGAGCTTCGCGGCCATCAGAACCGGGCCGATGCGGTGGCCTTCCTCGTCCTTTCCCTCGTCGGCATGGCCCCGCAGCGGCAGCAGCGTTGTTCGCAATTGGACAAGCTTCGGATCGGGCGACGGGCTCGGCGCGTCAGCAGCAGCGCAGCCGAGGAGCGAAGCGGCCAGGATCGCTGCGGCCAAACTGCCGCCAGCCCTCGCGGACTCCTGGCCCGTCCCGGATCGCCCATGTCGTTTTTGCGATACCCAATGCCGAAATTCCATAAGCGTTGTCCGCCTCAATTCACTATCTTGTTTCGATAGGGGTAACCGCATCTTGCGGGAGGATAGATTGGCTGACGACCAGGACGAACTCGATCTCAATTCGCTCTCCGACGAAGAGCTCGTCGAGCAGATGCACGACGATCTCTATGACGGCATGAAGGCGGAGATCGAGCAGGGCACGCATATCCTGCTCGACCGCGGCTGGCCGGCGGAAAAGGTGCTGAACGACGCGCTGGTCGCCGGCATGCACATCGTCGGCATCGATTTCCGCGACGGCATCCTGTTCGTGCCCGAGGTGCTGCTCGCCGCCAACGCGATGAAGGGCGGCATGGAGATCCTGCGGCCGATCCTCGCCGCCTCCGATGTCGAGCCGATCGGCAAGATCGTCATCGGCACGGTCAAGGGCGACGTTCACGACATCGGCAAGAACCTCGTCTCGATGATGCTGGAAGGCGCCGGGTTCGAGGTCATCGACATCGGCATCAACAACCCGGTCGAGAAATACCTGGCGGCGCTCGAGGAGCACCGGCCGGACATCCTCGGCATGTCGGCGCTGCTCACCACGACCATGCCCTACATGAAGGTCGTCATCGACACGCTGAAAGAGAAGGGCCTGCGCGACGACTACATCGTGCTGGTCGGCGGCGCGCCACTGAACGAGGCCTTCGGCAAGGCGGTCGGCGCCGACGCCTATTGCCGCGACGCGGCGATGGCGGTCGAGACGGCGAAGCGGCTGATCGCCGAGCGTCGCCAGGCCCCAGCGCTGCGCGCCGTCTGAAACTCATGTCCAAGCGCCCGCTCCTGCTGATCGCCTGCGGCGCCCTCGCCCACGAGGTGATGGCGACGCTGCGCATGAGCGGCAGCGAGGACATCGCGGTGCAGTGCCTGCCGGCCAAGCTGCACAACCGGCCGGCGCTGATCCCCGAGGCGGTGCGCGGGAAGATCCGGGCGGAGCGCGAGAACTTCGAGAAGATCTTCGTGCTCTACGGCGATTGCGGCACCGGCGGGCTGCTCGACATGGTGCTGGAAGAGGAAGGCGTCGAGCGGATCGGCGGCGCCCATTGCTACGAGTTCTTCGCCGGTTCCCTCGCCTTCACGGAGATCTCCGAGGCCGAGCCCTGCAGCTTCTACCTCACGGATTTCCTGGTGCGGCACTTCCAGCGCCTGGTCATCGAGGGGCTCGGCATCGACCGCCATCCCGAGCTGCTGCCGATGTATTTCGGCAACTACAAGCAGCTCGTCTATCTCGCCCAGACCCGGTCGCCTCAGCGCGAGGCGGAGGCGCGCGCGGCGGCAGAACGGCTGGGACTGGAGTACGTCTACCGCTACACTGGCTTCGGCGATCTGGGCCGGTCGATCCGCGAGCAGGCCGGCGAGGCCGCGGTTCCCAAACTCGCCGCCGAATAGGGCTCTGTCATGTACGCGATCCGGCTGTGGTCGGTGCGCCATTCGCGCGGGCTCGAAGCCTTTTACCAGGGCTTCGAGCGCATCGTCGTGGCCCTCGATCCGGTGTGGCGCTTCCTCGGCTACGACCGCATCGAGAAGCCCGTCGCGGCCGTCGAGAAGCTGGTCAAGGGAGTCCTCTTCGACTGCCAGATGTGCGGCATGTGCGCGCTCAGCCAGACCGGCATGGCCTGCCCGATGAACTGCCCGAAGCAGCTGCGCCACGGGCCGTGCGGCGGTGTGCGCGTCGACGGCATGTGCGAGGTCAAGCCGGAGATGCGCTGCGTCTGGGTCGAGGCCTATGCCGGCAGCCAGCGCATGCAGGCGGGACCCGCGGCGATCCGCGAGCTCCGCGCGCCGGTCGACCGGCGGCTCACCGGCACATCGTCCTGGCTGCGCGTCGCGCGCGAGAAGGCGCCGAAGCCCCCCGCAAAGGCGGCTCCATGATCTTCGAGGACGAGCCCGAGCCCGGCCATCCCCTGCCGATGCTGCCTGGCCACAGCTCCGCCGGACGGTTCGAGCGGATCCTGCGCGCCGGCGGGTTCGCCGTGACCGCCGAGCTCGCCCCGCCGGACTCGGCGGCGGCCGAGGATGTCTATGCCCGTGCGCATATCTTCGACGGCTATGTCGACGCGATCAACGCCACCGACGGCAGCGGCGCCAACTGCCACATGTCGAGCGTGGCCGTCTGCGCGCTGTTGACGCATATCGGCTACTCGCCGGTGATGCAGCTCTCCTGCCGCGACCGTAACCGGATTGCCATGCAGGGCGAGATCCTGGGGGCCGCCGCGATGGGCGTCTGCAATCTCCTCTGCCTCACCGGCGACGGGGTGCAGGCTGGCGACCATCCCCAGGCGAAGCCGGTCTTCGACTACGATTCGATCTCGCTGCTGCGTGCCGCCACGCGGCTCCGCGACGAGGGCACGTTCGAGAGCGGGCGCAAGCTCACCAGCCGGCCGCATGTGTTCTTCGGCGCGGCCGAGAATCCCTTCGTCCCGCCATACGATTGGCGGCCGCAGCGGCTTGCTCAGAAGGTCGCGGCCGGCGCGCAGTTCATCCAGACGCAGTACTGTTTCGACGTTCCCCTGCTGCGCAAGTTCATGGCGCGGGCGGACGAGCTCGGGCTGCTCGACCAGGTCTTCATCCTGGTGGGCGTCGGCCCCCTGCCTTCGGCCAAGACGGCCGACTGGATGCGCCGGCACGTGCCGGGCGTGCACATCCCTGATGCGGTGGTCCAGCGCCTCGCCGGCGCCGCCAAGCCGAAGGCCGAAGGCCGCAATCTCTGCGTCGAGCTGATCCAGGAGATCCGCGAGATCAAGGGCGTCAGCGGCGTCCATCTCATGGCCTACCGCCAGGAAGAAGCGGTGGCCGAAGTCATCGAGCGGTCGGGTGTGCTGCAGGGCCGCGTGCCCTGGTACCCGGGCCGGCCCGCCGAGCTCTCCCTGGAAAAGGCCGCATCATGACCGATACCGTCATCAGCTCCGCGACCAAGGAGGTCGTGATCGGGTTCGACCGCCCCTTCGTCATCATCGGCGAGCGGATCAACCCCACCGGCCGTAAGATCATGGCCGAGGAGATGCTCAACGGCGATTTCAGCCGGGTCGAGCGCGACGCCATCGCCCAGGTCGAGGCCGGCGCGCACATGCTGGACGTCAATGCCGGCATTCCGCTGGCGGACGAGCCCGCAATGCTCGCCCGCGCGGTCCAGCTCGTGCAGTCGCTGACCGACCTGCCGCTGTCGATCGATTCCTCGATCGTGGCCGCCCTCGAGGCCGGACTCGCCGTCTACAAGGGCAAGCCGCTAGTCAATTCGGTGACCGGCGAGGAGGAGCGGCTGGAGACGGTGCTGCCGCTGGTCAAGAAATACGGCGCCGCGGTGATCGCCATCTCCAACGACGAGACCGGCATCTCCGAGGATCCCGACGTGCGCTTCGCGATCGCCAAGAAGATCGTCGAGCGCGCCGAGGATCACGGGATTCCGCGCGCCGATGTGGTGGTCGATCCGCTGGTCATGCCGCTGGGCGCCATCAACCAGGCGGGCGTGCAGGCGATGCGGGTGATCCGCCGGCTGCGCGAGGAGCTCAAGGTCAACACGAGCTGCGGCGCCTCCAACATCAGCTTCGGCCTGCCGGCGCGGCGCGGCATCGATGCCGCGTTCCTGACGATGGCGATGGGCGCCGGCATGACTTCGGCGATCACCAACCCGCTGCACGAGGAGATCGTCCGCGCCGTGATGGGTGCCGATGCGATGCTGGGCCACGACCCCTCCTGCATGCGCTGGCTGAAGAAGTTCCGTGAGGCCCCGCCCGCGCCCGCCGCCGGCGCCGAGGTCAATGCCGAGGCCGAGGCCGCCCGCGCCCGCCGCGAGAGCCGGCGGCGCCGTGCCTGAGGACGCGCTCCCCAACGCCGTCCAGGCCGGAGACGCGCTCGTCGTCTTCACGCCTTCGGGGAAGCGCGGCCGGTTCCCGCTCGGCACGCCGCTCCTGCAGGCGGGCCGCGCGCTCGGCGTCGACATCGATTCCGTCTGCGGCGGCCGCGGCATCTGCGGCCGCTGCCAGGTCGAGGTCTCCGTAGGCGAGTTCGCCAAGCACGGCATCGTCTCCGCGTCGAGCCACCTGACGCCGTTCGGCGAGACCGAGGCACGATTCTCGGCGCGGAAGCCGCTGCTCGCCGGCCGCCGCCTCTCCTGCACGGCGCGGCTGATGGGCGACATCGTCATCGACGTGCCGGCGGAGAGCCAGGTCCATCGCCAGGTCGTGCGCAAGGCGGTCGAGGCGGTCGCAATCGAGCTCGATCCCGCCGTGCGCCTGCATTACGTCGAGGTCGCCGAGCCCGACATGCACCAGCCGGCGAGCGATCTCCGCCGGCTCATGGAGGCGCTGCAGCGCGAATGGGGCCTGACCGGGCTCGGCTGCGACCTCGCCGTCGTCCAGTCGCTCCAGCCGGCGCTGCGCAAGGGCGGATGGAAGGTGACGGTTGCGGTACATGCCCCCTCTCCGCCCCTGGGGGCGGAGAGGGTCGGGGTGAGGTGGGGCGACGA
>DATGFU010000472.1:0-3262 GCA_035308865.1 Allostellaceae bacterium
GACCGGCGGATGAGCGCGCGTCTGCCGTCGGCCGCCCCGGCCATCGTGTGGTTCCGCGACGATCTCCGCCTGGAGGACAACCCCGCCCTGAACGCCGCCGCCGCATCCGGTCGGCCGTTGCTCTGCCTCTACGTGCATGACGAGACCGCGGGCGGCTCCCGGCCGCTTGGCGGTGCCGCGCGCTGGTGGCTGCACGGCTCGCTCGCGGCGCTGGATGCATCGCTGACGCGGACGGGCGGCGGGCTGGCGATCCTGCGCGGTGCGGCCGCGGAGATCGTGCCTGCGATCGTTCGCGAAACCGCGGCGGAAGCGGTCTTTTGGAACCGCCGCTATGACGCCCCCGGCCGCGAGACCGATGCGCGGCTGAAGGCGACGCTCCGTGACGCCGGGGTGCGGGCCGAAAGCTTCAACGGACACCTTCTCTGGGAGCCTTGGACGGTCACGAGCCGAGCCGGCGCGCCTTTCCGCGTCTTCGCCGCCTTCTGGCGGGCCGTGCGGCAGCTCGGTGAGCCGCCACGGCCCGAGCCGGCGCCGGCGGCGCTCAGATGCCATGCCGTCCCGGAAAGCGTTCGTGCGCGATGCGTCGGCCTAGGTGACCTCGCGCTCGAACCATCCTCGCCTGACTGGGCCGGCGGCTTACGTGAAGCGTGGGGACGGGGCGAGGCGGCCGGGCGTGCGCGCCTCGTCGAGTTCGTCGATGCCGGCCTCGAGGATTACGCCGCCGCCCGCGACCGTCCGGGCGAGTCCGCGACGTCGCGGCTCTCGCCCTATCTCCGCTTCGGCAATCTCTCCGCCCGCCAGGTCTGGCATGCTGCGACGGCACAGGCGTCCGGGAAGTTCCTCGAGGAGCTGGGCTGGCGCGAGTTCAGCTACCATCTGCTCTACCACCACCCGGATCTCGCGTGCCGCAACCTGCAGCCGCAATTCGACGCCATGCCCTGGCGCTCCGACGGCACTGCGCTCCGGGCGTGGCAGCGCGGTCTGACCGGCTATCCCATCGTCGATGCCGGGATGCGCGAGCTGTGGGCGACCGGCTGGATGCACAATCGCGTGCGCATGATCGCCGCGTCCTTCCTCGCCAAGCACCTGCTGATCGACTGGCGCGAAGGGGAGGCGTGGTTTTGGAACACGCTGGTCGATGCCGACCCGGCCAACAATCCCGCGAGCTGGCAATGGGTCGCCGGCAGCGGCACCGATGCGGCGCCCTATTTCCGCATCTTCAATCCGGTGCTTCAGGGCGAACGCTTCGATCCCGACGGCCGCTACGTCCGGCGTTGGGTCCCGGAACTCGCCGCGCTGCCATCCCAGACGATTCATCAGCCCTGGGCGGATACGGGGCGGCCTCTTGGCAGGACCTATCCGAGCCCCATCGTCGATCATGGCAAGGCCCGCCGCAGGGCCCTGGCCGCGTGGCAGGCGATCAGGGTGGCGGCGGCTCAGCCGCCGGACGAGCTGTAGAGGCGCGCAAGGACCGGTCCCGCCAGCAGCGCGGCACCGAGCCCGAGCACGCCGCCGATAAGCGTTTCCCAGGCGCGCGCCGCGAGGAGCAGGATCGAGTGCTCGCCGCCGGCCGCCAGGGTCACGATCAGCGCATAGGCATAGGCGCCGCAGGCGATGTCGTAGCGCTCCGGCAGTGCCATCGCATAGATGACCATGGCGAGCGCCGCGGCGGCCCAGACCAGGAGCGGGGCGTCGGCCGCGATCGGCAGGCAGGCGAGGGCGAGGGGCACGCCGATCGCCGTGCCCAGGATCCGCCGCCAGACTCGTGTGACGGTCTCGGCCGGCGAATTGGCGATCACATAGGTGCAGGCGGTGACGGCCCAGGCGGATTCGGTCAGGCTCACCATATCGTTGAGCGCGACGATCACGAGCGCCGCGAGGGCCGCCTGCAGGCCTGCGATCAGCTCCGGCGACAAGCCGGCAGGAGAGTCGCTCCGGGTCGGAGGCGGTACCATGACCGGGTGCTCGGCCGGTCCGCTCAGGATGCGCGGGACCATGGCCGCCACCGAGGCAATTGCCGCCGCTATCCCGACGAGCCCCAGGTCTTGGGCGTTCAATCCGGCGCCGTAGGCCAGCAGCTGGCCGATGAAGATCTGCGAGCCGATACCGGCGCCGAGAACCCCGAAGCGCTTCAGGTAGGCGACGCAGAAGGCGCCTGTCGCCAGCGTCAGCTCCGGGCCGGTGCGGCCCGCGGCCGTCAGCGCGGGTGCGAGGGCGATGAAGGCGATTGCCCCCACCGCAGCGTCGATGCACAGGATGAGCAGATCGCGGCTCGACTCGAAGCGGGTTGCCTGGGCCTCCGAGACGCTGGCCCAGAGCGCGAAGCCCGCGGCCAGCGAGCTCAGCGACGCGCCGTCGGGCAGGCCGTTCATCAGTTCCGGGATCCGACCCAGCATCGCCGCCAGGGCGTAGGCCGTAACCAGGCGCAGCCCCTTGATGCGGCGGTGCACGCCGGGGTCGACGCGATCCAGCCACTGTCTGATCGCCTGTAAGCCCGTCATCTCAGCCGTTCATTCGCCGGTAGCCGGATGGTTGCGGTCCCCCCCTCGCAGCATCGCCACATTTCACCAGCAGTGCCAAGCTTCAAGTCCTGCCGCTCGCCGGCCCGTAGCGTGGCCGCATCAGACCAGCGTCCGGGCGTCCGAGTGCAAGGCCGGTGAAGGAAGGACAGGTCGATCGCGGCTTGACTTGCGGCGCCGCTTTAGGGAGTTTGGCCGTCTTTCGAACTTCGATTCCGGGAGTCGAGGCCGAATGGAAACGCAGGCGATTCAACACGCGCCGGCCGAGGCGGCTGACGCCGAGGCCATCGTGGAACCGCACGCCGGGGAGGGCACGGGTGTCCGCCAAGCTTGCGCGGTTCTCCCGGGGAGGCTGCTCCAAGGCGCCCGCATCCTGCCGCAACGCAACGCCCTCCTGCGGCTCCTGCCCACCGATGGGGTGTTCGTCGAGGTGGGCGTGGCGCTCGGCGACTTTTCCGCACGCATCCTCAAGCAGTGCCGGCCGCGGCGGTTCATTGCGATCGATATCTTCACGATCCACGAATCCCCTGCGATCTGGGGCAAGCCCACCGCCGAGATCTTCGGCGGCCGCAGCCACGAGCAGTTCTACCGCGACCGCTTTGCCGGGCCGATCGCCGAAGGCCGCGTGGAGGTCTTGAGCGGCGACAGCCTCGACTCGCTCGAACGGCTCGATGATGCCAGCGCCGACGTCATCTATCTCGACGCCGACCACAGCTACGAGGCGGTAAGCAAGGAGCTTGAGG
>DATGFU010000473.1:0-6647 GCA_035308865.1 Allostellaceae bacterium
GCCCGCGCGGGGCCGGCATTCCCGGCGAGGGCGACGACTGGGATTTCGGCCTCGGCGCCGGGTTCTATCTCGATGCCACCGCCGGGCCGTGGTCCTCGTATTACCGCATGGCGAGCTACGTCAACGAGGAGCTGCCGCCGCTGATCGAGGGCCGCTTCCCCGTGCAGCCGGGGGTGCGCGGCCTGTTCGGCCATTCGATGGGCGGCCACGGGGCGCTGGTCTCGGCCCTGCACCACCCCGACAAATGGCGGTCGGTCTCGGCCTTCGCACCGATCTCCAACCCGGTCGCCGTGCCGTGGGGGAAGAAGGCGCTGCCGCGCTATCTCGGCCCCAACGAGGCGGCCTGGGCGGAGTGGGACGCGAGCCTGCTGATGCGGAAGAAGGCCTATCCCGGGCCGATCCTGGTCGACCAGGGGACCGATGACCAGTTCCTCGCCGGCCAGCTCCACCCCGAGGCGCTCGAGGCGGCCGCCGCCGAGTCAGGGCAGCGGCTGACCGTGCGGCGGCAGCAGGGCTACGACCACAGCTACTGGTTCATCCAGACCTTCATGGCGGACCACATCGCCCACCACGCTGCATTGCTGCGGTGAGACGATGCAGGAATTCGTCGCGATCATCCTCATCTGCGCGAATTCGGTGCCGGCCGACCGTTGCGACGAGAAGACCGCGCTCGACGTCATGTCGACGGTCGTCGACAACGAACTCGGCTGCACCTCCGGATGGCAGGAGGTGATCGGCCGCTCCGCGCTCCGCGAGGAGATCGGCAAGACGGCCTACGTCCGGACGATCTGCCGCCGCGGCACCTCTGACAAGAACTGAGACGGCGCCCCGTTCAGGGCGCGGTCGCAGGTCTTCCTTCGCCGGCCTCGCGGCGGGTAGCCGCCTGCCGGCGAAGCCGGGCGCGGGCACTGCGGAAGCTGACGACATTGGTACGCCGCGCCGCCTGCTCGCGCTCGCGCTCGATCGCCGCGAACTGCTGAAGCAGCTGCTTCTTCGCGCTGCACAGCAGGTGCGCGATCTCGTCGAGCCCGAGATCGGCGGCGGCGCATTCGCCATGCTCGAGATCGCCGAGCAATCGCATGGCGGTTTCGTAAGACCATCTTGCCAAGGGGCACCCCCAGGACATGTCCAAAGTCAAAATCACAGGCGTGCTGCCGAAACCTGCCCGAATTCCGGCAGCCACGAACGAATCAGGCCGTGGAACCAGCCGCTTACGGCGGGTTGATCATCCAGGAATCGGGCTCGATGGTGATCGCGCCCGAGGACGAGTTGTCGGACGAATCGTCGGCACGCGCCGCCGTGCCGGCATAGCCCAGCCCGAGAACCACGACGGCGATCGCGAGTCCGAGGCGGCAGGCAATTGAAAACTTGGACTTGCTATGCTCTCCTGCGTGCATTGGTGACTCCCCTGTTTAAGGTTGCCAGGAGAGTTTGCCAGATCGCGGCGTCGGCGTAGTTTGAACCGGGTTAGATTTCGGTCAGATCGGCACGAACCTATATGGGCGAGGAAAACTGTACGCGCGAGTACCGGGTGGGGGATTTCCGCATCGTCGCGGATCGGGCTCAGGTATTTCGCGGGGACGAGCGGGTGCGGCTGCCGCCCAAGGCGGTGAAGCTGCTGGTGGCGCTGATCGAGCGCCGCGGCCGGGTTGTCCCCAAGGGCGACCTGATCAGCCTCGTCTGGCCCGGCCTGTTCGTCGAGGAAGGCAA
This sequence comes from Allostellaceae bacterium, assembly GCA_035308865.1. Taxonomy (GTDB): domain Bacteria; phylum Pseudomonadota; class Alphaproteobacteria; order ATCC43930; family CGMCC-115725; genus DATGFU01. Next base: position 1,711 of record DATGFU010000473.1, read on the forward strand.
CGTCAAGTACCAGATCTCGGCGATCCGGCAGCAGCTCGGCCACAACATGATCGAGACGGTCGGCAAGATCGGCTACCAGTTCGGCGGCGTTCTCGGCCGGTCGGCCGCCCCGGCCGTGCGCACAAACCTGCCCGGCCAATTGCCGGAGCTGGTCGGGCGCGCGGTCGATCTGGAGCTCCTCGAGGATCTGCTCGAGAAGCACCGCCTCGTGACGATCCACGGCACCGGCGGCGTCGGCAAGACAAGCCTGGCGCGGTGCGTGGGCCGCCGCATGCTCGGCCGCGGCGATACCAGCGTGCTGTTTCTGGATGTCGCGGCGACGATCAACGCCGATGCCATCGCCGCGCGGCTCGCCGCCGCGATCGAGCCCGGAGCCGGGCGCAGCGTCGGCTCGACCGCGGAGCTGGTGGCGGCGATCGGCGGCGACCAGATGCTCGTCATCCTCGACGGTTGCGAGAACGTCCTGGCCGCGGCCGCGGAGTTCGCCCGCGCCCTCCTGGAGGGCTGTCCCAAGGCCCGTATCCTCGCGACTAGCCGGATACCGCTGCACGCGTCGGGCGAGAGGACGCTGCCGATCGATCCGCTGTCGGTCGCGGGCTCCGCAGCGACGGCGGAAGACGCGCGGCGGATCCCGGCGGTTGCGCTGATGCTCGACTGCGCCGAGGCGGCGGACGCCAGGTTCGTCCTCGACGATCTCGACGTGCCGAAGGCGATCCGGCTGTGCCGGCAGCTCGACGGGCTGCCGCTCGCCATCGAGCTCGTCGGCCGGCGGCTGCCGGTGCTCGGCTTCGACGTGCTGGGCGAGCAGCTGGCCGAGTTCTCGCTGCAGTGCGCGGATCCGCTGCGCAACGCGCTCGACGTCAGCTGGGCGTTGCTGACGCCGCGCGGCCAGGCGGTGCTGCCGCGCCTCTCGGCCTTCGCAGGCAGCTTCGACATGCAGGCGGCGGCCGCCGTCGGCGATACCGTCTCGCGGGAGGACCTCCTCGGGGCCGTCACCGAGCTTGCCGACCACTCGCTGCTGGCGGTGGAGCGCGGGCGGATGCCGCGCTACCGCTTGCTCGACACGACCCGCGCCTTTGCCCGGGCGCGCCTCGGGACGGCGGCGGAGCGGGAAGTCCAGGCGCTTGCCGCGCGTCACTACGCGCGCCGGATGACCACCGCCGACGAGGCGTGGGAGCTCAAGCCGGAGACCGAGTGGCGGGAGGCGCTCGAGCCCGATCTCGACAGTCTCCGCGGCGCGCTCGCCTGGGCCGTGGCCCCGGGCGGCGATCCCGCGCTCGGCCTGGCGCTGGCCGGACGCTCGGTCCAGCTCTGGTATACGGCGCAGCTGTTCGGCGAGGGCCGGCACTGGCTGGAGACGGCGCTGGCCGCCGCCAAGGGGAGCGCGGCCGATCCCGCCGCCGAGGCGCGGGTCTGGCGCGCGCTCGGGGCGCTCCTGATGATGAGCGATCCGGTTGAGGCCGGGCGGGCCTATGGGCGCGCCTCGCGCCTCTACCGTCTCGCGAAGAATCCCGAGGGCGTGGGCTCGGCGTTGGTCGGGCAGGGCGTGACCGAGGCGCTAGGCAACGATCTCGACCGCGCGGAGGCAACGCTCCTGCGCGCCCGGAAGCTCCTGGCCCCTTCGCGGATGGCCAAGGTCGTCAGCTCATGCGAGGCGGGGCTGGCGCTGGTCTACGGCAATCTCGGACGGACCGACGACGCCTATCAGTGCCTCGAGGCGGCGCTCGAGGCGCGGCGGCGCACCGGCGATCCGACGCTGATCGCGATGACCGAGGCCAATCTCGCCGAGCTGGCCTTCATGTCCGGCGAGGTGGCCGCCGCGGTTGCCCGGTCGGAGTCGGCCGTCGAGCGGCTGCGGACGGCGCGCAGCCCGCGCTACCTGGCCTGGGGCCTGACCAGCCTCGCCACCTATCTCGAGGCCTCCGGCGACCGCCGCGGCGCCTGGGACGTGGCGAGCGAGGCGCTGCCGCTGGCGACCAGCCGTGGCGACGAGATCTTCGCCATCCTGCTGGAGGTCATCGCGCTGCTGCAGGTCGATGTCGATCCGGTGCTGGCGGCGAAGCTGCTCGGCTGGACGGATGCGGGCGCTGTGCGCAAGGCGCGGCAGCGCCAGCCGACCGAGATGAAGACCTATGTCCGGCTGCGCACGCGCCTGTCCTCCGCCCTGTCGGCGGTGCGGCTCAAGGATGCGATGGCCGACGGCGCCTGGTGGAGCGACGAGCAGGCGGCCGACGCCGCCGCGGCGCTGCTGCGGGCCGAAGAGCCCGACGATGTCGGGGCCGCCTACCCGCGGTCCCTCGTATCGGCCGTCTGAAAGCCGGTCCGGCGGCGCGAAGCGGCGAGCGCCGCGGCGCGCTCGGTGCCCTGCCGACGGTCTTCCCAGGGCAGCACCGCCTCGCGCTCGATCCGGGCCGGGGTGCCCGAGAGGAACAGGACGCGGTCGGCCAGCATCGTGGCCTCGGCGAGGTCGTGCGTCACCAGCAGGATGCTCGTGGGGCGACGAGCCCAGACCTCCAGCAGCAGCTCTCGTCCCCGTGAGGCGGTCGCCTCGTCGAGCGACACGAAAGGCTCGTCCAACAGCAGCAGCGTCGGCTCGACCGCGAAGGCGCGGGCAAGCGCCACGCGCCGCGCCATCCCCAGCGACAGCCGCGCCGCGAAGGTATTGCCCTCGGCCGCGAGGCCGAGTGCGGCAAGCAGTTCATCACTGAGGCCCGGCGGCGTGTCCGGCCGCTCCACCAGCGCGAGGTTCTCCCTGACCGTGCGCCAGGGCAGGAGAAGCGGCTCCTGGAAAGCGATGCCAAGACGCGGCGCACCCGCCCAGGCGAGCTCGCCCTCGTAGTCCCGGTCCAGCCCGGCGATGAGCCGCAGCAGCGTGGTCTTGCCGCAGCCGGACGGCCCGACCAACGCTACGATCTCGCCTGCATCGAGCGAAAACCTGAGATCCTGCAGGATCGCCGGTCCGTCCGGGCGGTAGCGCTTGCGGCTGATGTCGACGTGCAGGATCACGGGCGCCAGCGCACGGCCCGGCGTTCGAGCGGATTGAGGACGAGCCATTCGATCAGCTGCACCACGATCATGAAGGCCAGGCTGTAGGCCAGGATGTGGGCCACGTCGAATTGTTGGAAATAGAGCTGAATCTCGAAGCCGACGCCGTTCGAGCGGCCGAGCAGCTCGACCACCAGCACGATCTTCCAGATCAGCGCCAGGCCCGAGCGCGCCGCGGCGAAGAGATAGGGGTAGAGCTGCGGGAGCACGACGTGGGCGAGGCGGCGACCATGGGGAACCTGAAAGGCCTCGGCCATTTCCAGGAGATTCCGGTCGAGCGCGCGGGCGCCTTCGCGGACCGTCACGGCGGTCGCCGGGAGCTTGTTGAGCGCGACCGCCGCGATCGCCGAGGCGTCGTTCAGCCCGAACCAGACGTAGAGCAGCACGATCAGCACCAGCGCCGGCAGGTTGAGGAGCGCGGTCAGCCAGCTGTCGAAGAACTGGTCGACCATGCGCCAGCGCCCCATGGCGAGGCCCAGCGCGGTGCCCGAGACCATGGCCAGCACGAAGGATGCGGCGACGCGAAGCAGCGTGACGCCGACCTCGTGCGGCAGGCGGCCGCCAGCGATCTCCTGGCCGAGCAGCGCCAGCACGGCGGTTGCGCTCGGCAGCAGCGGGCTCGCCGCGATCCGGGCCGAAACCTCCCAGACGGCGAGCAGGGCAAGGATCGAGAGGAGGCGGACCAGGATATCGCGGCCGGTCAAGCTCATCCTGTCCAGAACGTGCCCTTCGCGAGCTCCGGTGACGGGCCGGTCAGCTCCGCTCCGCCCGCTTCCCGCAACAGACGATAGAGCTGGTCCGCCGCTTCCGCGGCCTGGGGGCCGAAGGAGCCCGGGACGCCGCTGCGGTACCAGTCGCGGAGCCGGTCGAGCTCGGCATCGGTCTTGGCTTCGGTCAGCGGCCGGATGCGCTGCCATTCGTCGTCGGACGAAGCGAGCAGCGACCGCGCGGCGGCGGCAGCGGCGAGGAAGTGGCCGACCTCCTCGGACCGCGAGCGAGCCCAGGCCTCGGAGAAGACGTAGCCGACCATCGGCACGGTTTTCGGCACGCCGAGCCCCTCCAGCATGGCACCGACATCGACCAGCGACCGCGCGCCCGCAGCCTCGGCACGCGCGGCATAAGGCCAGAAGGTCAGCGCCGCGTCGAGCCGACCCGCTGCGAGCACCTGGTCCAGCAGGGGCGGGGCCGCGAAGGTCTTCTCGGCGGCCGCATCGATGTCGAGGCCGAACCGCTTCTTGGCGTAGGCACGGAGGATCAGCCAGCTTTTGTCGAGCGGCGAGCCGGCGATGCCGAGCCGCTTGCCGGCGAGATCGGGGACCGCGCGAATCGGCGAGTCCGCCGGCACGATGAGCGCGCCCACCGCGCTCGAGAGCGGCGCGAAGGTCCAGTCGGCACCGGTGGCGCGCTGCCGGCTGACCCACAGCCAGTCGAGCGCCACCATGTCGACCTCATGGGCCTGCAGTGCCACCTGGGTCGCCGGCGACGAGGCGAATTCGACCGGCGTAACCGCGATGCCGTCGACAGTGTCGAGGCCGTGCGCCTGCAGCACGTCGAGCTCCCAGGAGACCGTCCCGAAGCGCAGCACGCCAATCCGGATCGGCGCGACGGCCGCCGTCGCGAAGCGCGCGGCAAGGGCCGCCGCCGGCAGGCATTGCAACAATTTACGGCGCGCGAGCCGCATCGCTCCTCCATCCGATGCCACGCCAATCGGAGGCCGCGCCGGCGCCCCTGTCAATCGCACGACCCATGCGACGATGGGATCATGACGGCAGCGCCGGCCGCCGCAATTATGACTCGGCTCGCCTGTATGGACTTCGGCGGGCGGCTGGTGCAACCATGGGTGCCGACACGCGGTGGTAGTGAATGTTGACTTGGTGGAAACGAGGCCAGAA
>DATGFU010000474.1:0-15094 GCA_035308865.1 Allostellaceae bacterium
CGAGCACGATCGCCTCGTCGATGTCGGTGGTGATGAAGAGGCTGGTGCGCCGCGACGCCTCGTAAAGCCCGAGATAGTATTCGAGCATCAGCTTCTTGGTCATGGCGTCGAGGCCGCGGAACGGCTCGTCGAGGATCATGACCGCAGGGTCGTTGATCATCGCCCGCGCCAGCTCCGCCCGGCGCTGCATCCCGCCCGAAAGCTGCGCCGGATAGCGCGCCTGGAAGGCGGCGAGCCCGACCCGGTCGAGCAGCCCCGCCGCCCGGCGCCGGCTTGCCTCGCCGCCCTCGCCCCGCGCCTTCGGCCCGTAGAGAATGTTCTCCCGCGTGGTCATCCAGGGAAAGAGGGCGGTTTCCTGGAACACGACCAGCCGATCCGGACCGGGTCGGCGCACCGGCCTGCCGTCGATCAGGACCTCACCGTCCGTCGGCCGCTCGAATCCGGCGATCAGCCGCACGATCGTGCTCTTTCCGACGCCGGAAGGGCCGATCATCACGGTGACCTCGCCCGGCGCGACCGTGAAGGAGCAGTCCTCGACCACCCGTCGCGACAGCCGTCCGGCGCCGTAGGATTTGGCAACATCGCGCAGCTCGATACGGCCGGTCATCGCCGCGTCCTCATCGCGCTTTGAGCCATGGCGCGCAGACCGGCTCCAGCGCCCGGATCGCCGCCGAGGAGAGCGAGCCGGCGATGCCGATGGAGATCATGCCGACGATGATCTGCGGGTAGGAACCGCCGACATAGGAGTTCCAGATGAAGAAGCCGAGCCCGCCGCCGGCACGACCGCCCCCGCCGCCCGAGATCATCTCGGCGGCCACCACGACCTCCCAGGTGATGCCGATCCCGACCTCCATGCCGACGAAGATCGACGGCAGGACGGCGGGCAGCACGATCCGCCGGAAGATGTTCCACCGCGACCCGCCCATCGAGCCGGCCACCTGCACGAACCGGGCGTCGAGCGCGCGCGCGCCGCCGACGACGTTGATGACCATGGTGTAGAAGGCGCCGAGGAAGATGACGGACGCGATCGACAGCTCCTGGGTCGGCCAGAAGATGATCGCGGCAGGGACCCAGGCGAGCGGCGGGATCGGCCGCAGCAGCTCGAATACGGGAAGGCAGATGCCGCGGGCGACCGGGTTGGTCGCCATGAGCAGCCCGAACGGCACGCCGAGCAAGACGGCGGCCGAGAAGCCTTCGAGCACGCGCAACATGCTCATGGCCCAGCTCATCCAGTAGGATGGGTCGTGAATCAGCGCCGCCCACACCCGGATCACCGAGGCGGGCGATGGGACGTTGCCGAGCACCGGCAGCTTCGTGCCGAGCCAGTCCTCGCTGGTCGAACCAAGCTGCCAGACGATCAGCACCACGAGATAGGCGATCAGCGCACGCCGCCCGCCTTCCGTGAAGACACCCTTCGGCACCCAAAAGAAGCGAGCGGCGGCCGCCTGGGAGGATAGCGAAACGTCGGTCATGCGGCGAACCGCCCGCCCTCGGCGGCTTCGCGCTCGCCCAGGTCGAACGCCTTCAGCGCCTCCTCATGCACCGCCTCGGCAGTCTCGTGGACCAGCTCCCGGTAGCGGCGAGAGGTGACCACCGCGTAATCGCGTGGGTGCGGGATATCGACCTCCAGCAGCTTCTTGGGCCGGCATGGCCGCGAGGTCATGATCACCACCCTGTGGCCGAGGAAGATCGCCTCCTCCAGGTCATGGGTGATGAAGATGATGGTCACCCGGTTGCGGTAGTACATATCGAGCAGCGCCTCGTGCATGACCGACTTGGTGAGCGAGTCGAGCGCGCGGTATGGCTCGTCGAGCAGCAACACCACCGGCTCGTTCATAAGCGCGCGAACGATCTCGACGCGCCGGCGGACGCCTGAGGAGGTCTCGCCGGGATAATTGTCCTCGCAGCCGCGGAGTCCCGCCTCGGCCATCAGCCCACGCGCCTTCTCCAGCGCCGCCTTGCGGCCGAGCCGACCTTGCACGATGGGACCGAAGGCGACGTTCTCGAGATTGGTCTTCCAGGGAAACAGCGCGCCGTTCTGGAACACGACGATGCGGTCGGGGCCGATCGGCGCCTTGGGTTGTCCGGGTCCACACAGAAGCCGGCCGTCGAGATGGATCGAGCCGCCTTCGAGCCCATGGAATCCGGCGATCGCGTTCAGGAGCGTGGTCTTCCCGCACCCCGAGGGACCGACGATCATGCAGATCTCGCCGGCGGCCACGTCGAACGAGCAGCTCTCAACGGCGGCGACCCCGGCACTGTCCGTGCCATGGATCTTGACCGCATCGCGGATGCAGATCGCGCCGCGTGCGGGAGACGGGGCGGTCATCCGCCGCCCACCAGCGCAAGATCGCGCTTCCGCCACGCCATCAGCCGGTTCCCGGCCAAGCGGACCGCCGCCGACGTGGCGTAGCCGACCACGCCCAGGGTCAGCATGCCGATGACGATGTTGGGGTACTCGACCGTCGTGTAGGAGGTGTTGATGACGTAGCCGAGGCCGAACTGGCCCGAGACCATCTCGGCCGCGACCAGCGAGAACCAGGCGACGCCGATCGAGATCTCCAGACCCGTGAAGATGTAGGGCAGCGCGGCGGGGACGACGACGTGTCGGAAGACCTGCCACGGCGAGGCGCCGAGGCACTCGGCCGCCAGCACATGCGTCCGGTCGATCGCCCGCACCCCCAGCATCGTGTTCAGCGCAGTCGCGAAGAACGAGGCGAGCGTGGTCAGGAACACGACCGGAGTCTCCGACCCTTTGAACATGATGATCGCGAGCGGGACCCAGGCGAGGATGGGGATCGGCCGCAGCGCCTCGAAGATCGGAAACACATAGTCGCGGAAGCGCCTTGACCAGCCCAGCAGCAGGCCGGTGGGCACGCCCAGCGCCGTGGCCAGGACGAAGGCGATCGCGATCCGGCGCAGGCTGACCAGGATGTGCTGGTAGTAGATCGGCGTGTGGATCGACAGGCCGTAAGTGGGATCGGTGCTGACCCATTCGCGCAGCACAGTGGTCAGCCCCGGCATCTCGGCAAAGCGCGGCAGCTTCAGCACCTCGACGCTCAAGTACCAGGAGCCGAGGAACAGCGCGTAGCCGATCAGCATCAAGTAGGGTTGCGGGCTCGCCAGCCATTGCAGCGCGAGGAACCGGGCCGGCCCCCCGTGGCCGATCACCCGGTCGCCGCCCGTGCTTTCGGGCCGCGCCGGCGCAGCGCCGGCCGGCGTATCGGCAGTCACCGCCGGCACCACGCCCACCGGTTGCACGCCGAGGCCCATCCTGCTGCCGACCGGCTCAGTCCGACACGGTATCCGGCAGTGTCTTGACCTCGGCGACGGGTGATTTCAGCCCGCGCTCCTTCAGCACGTCGGCGACGAAGCTGGTGAGCACGGCATCGTCAGGCAACTGCTCGGTGTCGATGCTCTTGACCGAGTGCAGGAACGCCGTGTCCCGCTTGATCAGCGCCTTGATCTCGTCGGTGAAGGCGAAGGGAAACGACAGGCGCACCGGCACCCCGCCGATCTCGGCCGGGTAGGCGTGATAGAGCGCATACCACAGCTCCTTGTCGGTGAAGCCGGTCGTCTGCGCCTTGGCAAAGCCCACGACGCTGGCCGCGTTCTTCGGATCGCCGAGATAGAGCTCGGCGTCGAGCTCTGTCTGAAGCCAGGCCTTGACCACGTCCGGCCGCTGCTGGACCAGGTCGTTGCGGATATCGATGAAGGCGCCGTCATGATCGCCGATCGCCGAGCCGCCGGCGACCCGGCGGGCCAGGCCTTCGACGACGAGGCGAGACGCGGTGGGCTCCCAGACAGTGGCGGCGTCGAGCTTGCCGGCCCGGAAGCCGCTGGTGATCACCTCGATGCTCTGGTTGAGATATTCGCCCGGGGTGACATTCTCCGCCCGGAACGCGGCCTGGGCGTAGCGATCGGCACAGCTGCCCTTAGGACCGGCGACGCTCTTGCCGTTCATCCACTGCAGCGCCGCCTTCTGGTCGGCGAAGCTCGGCGCGTCGTTGCGCACGAGGAAGATATTGCACTGCTCCTCACCGAGACCGATCGACGCGAGGATGCGCAGATCGGCGACGCTCCGCTTCGTCGCGCCGACGATCGCCGGCATGTCGCCCACGTAACCGATGTTCGCCTTGCCGGCGAGCATGGCGTTGATCACGATGGCGCCCTGGAGCCCGGCCTGGAATTCGACCGTCGATCCCGCGGGCAAGTATTTCTTCCAGTTCTGCAGGCCGTTGATCACCACGCCCGACCACGCCTGGGTGTAGTAGGGCTGGTAGCCGACCGTCAGATGCACCGGGTCGCCCGGTTTGCCGTAGTCGAGGTCGGCGGCGCGGGCCGGCAGCGCCGGTGCCGCAAGGAGCGCCGAGGCGGCGAGGGCAATCAAAGCCGGACGGAACCGCATCTCGGCATTCCTTTCTTGGCTTGTTGATGTCATGGAGCTCCTGTCCCGCCGCCTTCGGCGACGGCGCGGAGCGCCGGTTCGTTCAGGATCACGACGCGACGGTCGCCGGCCTCGATCAGCCGCGCCGCCCTGAACCGTTCCAAGGTCGCCGACACCCATTGCCGGGTCGCCCCGACGGTGCCGGCAAGCTCCTCATGCGTCGGCGCGGGCGCCACGACGACACGACCGCCGTCAGACCGGCCGCGCGACGTCGCCAAGTTCACCAGCACCAGCGCCAGCCGCTCGGTGACCGACCGCGTGCCCAGCATCTGCAGCAGGGTCGAGTAGCACTTGCCCTTGAAGGCCAGCCCCTCGACGAGGCCGACAGCGAAGGCCGGGACCTCGCGCATGAGGTGCCGCACCGCTTGTCCCCGCACGCGGATCGCCGCGCCCGCCGCGGTGGCGATCCCCGACCAGACATGGGGGCCGTCGCCGAAGATGTCCGGCCCGCCGACGAAGTTCCCCGGCCCCCAGTTGGCGAGCGTGATCTCCCGCCCGGTCGGCCCGACATAGAAGCTGCGCACGGCGCCGGCCTGCAGCACGAAGATGCCGCGATGCCGGTCGCCCTGCCGGAAGATCACGTCCCCCGCGGCGAAGGCCAGCTTGTGGCCAGCCTGGACGACGCGGCTAAGCTCGCTCGGGCTCAGCCCCGCCAGGATATCCGGCGTGCCAGCGAGCTGCGGCCCCGATTCATAGAGAAGCAAGGGCGATGCGGCCGCCCTGCGGAGGGATCCTATATCAACAATACAGTTGCGTGATATTGGCCCGCGCATTCGGGGATATCGCCTCTAATTCACAGATGGCGTGCTGAGAATAGGGCGAAAATTCCGAACTGGTCCAGTAGGAATTATGCCAGCACCGTGAATCGTCGCTCACGTGGTCGGCGGCGTGGGCGGTGGGAAAATCCGTCCGATCTCCCGGCGGCCGGCGACGGCGAGCCTGTGGCGGCGCCCGCGGCCGCCTACGGGAGCGGTGGAAACTGCGCGGTCAAGTCGCCTTGGGGCGGCTGCGCATAGTCGCCAGCAGCCGATGCCACGGCGAACGATTGCGGGTAGCGACCGTTCCGGGTGGAGAACCGGTGAATCCGGATGTCAGCCCCAACTGTACCTGCCGGGCGAGCGTGTTTTGCGGGTCGATCTCGAGGCACCGCGCGATCGCTGCCCGCGCGGCCTCGATGCGCCCGGCCCTCGCCAGCGCGTTCGCGGCACCAAGCCAGTAATCGGCGTCCTTGCTGTCACGGGCGAGGATCTTCTCGGCCAGGGCGTCGAGCTCCGCGACCGGGAGCGCATTTCTGATTCCGGCGGTCTGCGCGGCCATGACGCGGGTCCAGGCCGCGGGGTGCTCGGGGTCGAGGTTCAGGCACAGCGTGGCCGACTGGGCGGCCGCATCCGCCAGACCCTGCTGCAGCTGGAGGTCATGGAGATGGGCGAGGTGCCAAAAATCCTCGGACGACCTCGCGGCGGCGCGCCCGCCCGCCCGCGTCAGCAGCCGGCGGGCGCGGGCCTCGTCCTTCCGCCACAGGCTGCACCGGGCCGCCTCGAGATAGGCCGCCGGATTGCCCGGGTCGACGGCGATCCACCGGTCTTCGAGCGCACGCGTCCGGCGGACCAGGCCCGGATAACGAACCTTGTGTTCCCGCCGGACGAGCGCGGCATGGATCCGCACGAGATGCGGCAACGTCTCCGCCGAGAGCTCGATCGTCTTCATCAGCGGTGCTATCATCTCCACCGCCTGATTGGGCGCTGACTGGGCCAGCGCCTCGATGATCTGCAGCGTCAGGATGCGGTCGGAACCGCAGCGCTGCTCGACCGCCTTCAGCAGCTCCGCGGCCGCGGTCATCTCGACGACGGCCATGCAGAGCTCGGCCAGCGCCTCATAGCCGCCGCGATCGAACGTCTCGGCGGGAGCGGCCCGGAGCGCCGCCATGGTCTCGGCGATCGCCCGGCGGGCCTCGGCCGATCTGCCGCGGCGAACCAGACCCCGGATAGCGGCGATGGAGACCGCGAGCCCATCGGATGCCATCGTCCGATCCGCCTCGGCGGTCACGGCGCGCTTCCGCGCTCCGGAAACATCACGGGCAGGCCGATCCGCTCCGCATACACTCGGAAATCCCCCACATAGCGGGCGCGGACGAGCTCGACGAGCCGCTCGGTGTAAAGGCTTCGGGGATGCGGACATTGGCCATTGTGCTTGAGCCGGGCGATCTCCGAGGCGGGCACCGCCGCGAAATCGATATCGGCCGGTAGGATCTGGTAGTTCCCAAGGCCGTGCCCGGTCTGCGCCCGAGCATCCCGCACCGTCATTCCGGTCTTCTCCTCGATCGTCGGGACGGCATCCTCGAAACGCTCGAGCGCGAAATAGTCGTCGTAGGTCTCGTAGACGAGGAAATCGGACTGCGGCCGCCAGTGGTGGTCGGCGTTCAGCACGGGGCCGTTCCGTATTCCCTCGACGAAGGCCTCGAAGGTTACCCCATCCAGGTCCTGGTCCCGAAGATGCATCGCCCGCACGAATTCCCAGGCCGGCAGGTTCTTCCCCACGATCTTGTCGAGGAAGCAGCTTGCCAGCCGGGAAAACGGGTCGCGCAGGACGACGAAGGCGTAGCGGGCGCAGGCCAGATCCTCAAGGCTCGCCCGAAAGGCGTCGTTGTTGCTGTGGATCCACTGGAAATCCGCCGCACCCCCGATGCAGCCGTTGCTGACCGCCAGCGAAAACCTCAGCGTCGAGCACGCGACCTTGGGAATGAAGGTGTAGATCGCGTTCGACCGGTACGCCTTCAGGGCATGGCTCGCCGCGAATTGATGCTGCGGATTTGATCGCAGATTGCCATAGCTGGATCTGGCATATTTCAGCAATCGAGGATTCGTCACCGACCGTCTCCGGTGCTTCGAGGCTTGTCCATTGCTCGTAACTCGCCGTCATGCCGCCTCGTTATTGGCCGGCGGAATCGCCCTCGGAGTCGGTGCCATGCCCGCTGGCGCCACGGATTGCCCCGAGCCCGCCGTCCCGTCGCGCGTCGAAGGGGAGGCATTCTACAGCGATGTGCAGGGCTCCATCGTCGACCAGGATAAGCTCCGGCGTGACATGGCGATGATCGCGCCGCTGCGTGCATTCGTAACGGAGGCCAGCAGCCGTGCCGACAGCCCGGATCGCGACGACCGAGCCTGCGCCGCGCGGCTGATGGAGAGCTGGGCGCGGGGAGGAGCGCTCCTCGAGGCGCCGCGGAGCTTCGAGGCGACCCGCGAGCGCCAGCGCTTCGCGATCGCGCTTAACATCGTCGCCCTCAAGCTCCATGCTGCAGGCGTCGACAGCGCCCCGCTGCTGGACTGGCTGGGCCGGCTGAACCACGCGGTCATCGCTGACTTCGACAAGCGCAACCAAGTGGACAATCTCTTTGTCTGGTCCGGCGTCGCCGCTTCCTCCTACGCGCTCCTCGCGCACGACGACGATGCGGCACGCTACGCCGCCATGGTATGGACCCAGGCGATCGGGCTCATTCGTCCGGACGGCACCATCGCCAGCGAGCTCGCACGCGGCCGTCGGGCGCTGGTCTACCATGCCTACGAGCTCTCGGCCCTCCTCGTGCTGCGCGCCTTCCGCGAAGCCGCCGGCGATCATGCAAACCCGGAGGATATCGCCGCTCTCCGACGACTGTCCGACCGCGTCGTCGAGGCTCTCTGCGATCCCGCGGACATGGCCCGCGCAGCCGGCAGCCCGCAGCAGGAGCCCGTCCCCCCGACGGAATTGAGTCCCATCGTCGCTTTTGCCGGCGATCTTGGGGATGCACGAATCCGTCGTTGTGGATCTCCCGACATTCCGGCCGCCGATCCGGTCATGGGCGGGAACCTGATGCGGACGGCGGCGCTGCTCGCCAACCGATCGTATCGGAGAGCGGAGCAGTAGACGCCTCCTTCCGTAGCTCGCGGAGCGATTGTCAAATCGCCGTAGCGACCGCCGCTTGCCTTCCGTCCATCGATCGGCGGTCAGGCCCGCCGGAGCTCTCCCGGGACGACGCAGCCGGTCCCGACTGGCGGATCGCGGCGACCTTTGCCGCGACGCCCCTCTCGAAGACCTCCGCGAACCGATCATCCGAGCGGGTTAGGATGTAGGCGATGTCCGTCTCGCCGGTGCTCGGGTCGCGACCGCTCGCCCGGAGTGCGTGAAAGTCGGGCAGTTCGGCCTTGAAGACCTCCTCCACGTCGCGGCCGAAGATCCTGTAATGGCCGTGCTGCTCGGGCTTCGGATAGCCCCAGTCGTCGGTCAGCGCCCGGGCTTTCGGGTTGGGGAAGCTGATGAATGCGAAGCCGCCGGGCGTCGTAATACGGCCGATTTCTCGGAGTGCCCGGCGATAGTCCGACACATGCTCGAGGACGTGATTGCAGACCACAACGTCGAAGCTGCGGGATGGGCGATCGATCGCCTGCACGTCGAGGCCGGTGGCGGTGCCGAAGATGCTGTACTCGAATCTACCAAACCAGCCGGTCGCGACCGAAGGGTCCTTGCTGAACATCAAGCATGACCATTCCTTGAAGCGCGGGCTCCGATAGGTGTTGAAGATTGAGCGGAATGCCCGGTGACGCTCAAGGCTGCCGCAGGCCGTGCAGGCCGGCGGCAAGCCCGCTGGCGTGAGCCGGCCCAGCGGCGCCGGCTTGAATCTCGCATTGCCGCAGATATTGCAGGGTTCCATGGGGCAAATCCCGTGCCGATGATCCGGATCGGCCGGCCGGCCGGCGCCTGCCGGGACACGAAGTGATCGAGGCATCCTCAGCCCCGCTTGCGCGACACGAAGGTCAGGACCCGGTGGACCGGGAACAATGGCATGCCCCGCCGGACGGCGCTTGTGTGGAACCCGATCTCCTCGAGCTCGTCGAGGAGGTCTTCGCCGAAATCAGTCACCACGAGGCTTTTGCTTCCGTCGCCCGCGACGTGATAGCGCTCCGCCGCGAGGTGCACGATGTTGCCGCCCACGTCGCGCGCGAGCGCCGTTGTCTGTGGGTCAAGCGGCCAGCGCGTCGGGATCGTGAAGACATGGCGGCCGCCGGGCCGGAGCACGCGATGGATCTCCTCGAAGGCCTTCCGGTAGTCGAAGATGTGCTCCATCACGTCAGAGGTGATGACCAGATCGAAGCTCGCGCTGGGGAAGGTCAGGCTCCTCAGATCCTCGTTGCGCACACCAGCCCGGATGGCGCCCGGCGCGAGATCGCTCCAGAAGTAGCTGCGGACGTAGCCGGGGAGCCGGCTCAGATGTTTGACGAACGGGCCGTGGAGAGCGGCCTCGTAGATGTCGAGCCGCGCAGTGCCGGGCATTCGAACGAGCTGGCCGATGGTGAGTGCCTTCCCGCGGCCGAACTCGTCGATGATCACGCTGGCCTGATCGCGATAGCGGACCGATGCGTGGCATTGGCTGCACGGATATTCATCGCGGATCGAGTGGACCCCGGCCGGCTTGAAGATCTGGACATATCCACAAAGCGAGCAGGTACCGAGGAATTCCGGGCCGGCTTGTGGAGCCGGGGCGTCACCGCTGCTCTTCGGCGCGGCATCGCGGGCGGGCCTTGCCATCACTGTGCCGCCTCGCGAACGAGAGCGCCCGCGGGTTCGCTCGCGGCGGCGAGGAAGCGGTCGAGCACGCCGAGGATGTCCTTCACGCGCGCCTCCCAACTGATCTGCCGCAGCAGCCTCTCGTGCTCCGCCGACGCCTCGGACGGCGCTCGGTTCAAAACCTGCTCGATCCGGGCAATGAACTCGTCGGCGCCGGTGGCGATCTCCATGAAACGGCGCAGCTCGATCACGTTGGGCACCTCGGTGGATACGATCGGCAGTCCGGCGGCGAAGTAGTTGTACACTTTGAGCGGGTTCATCCGCTCCGTGATCCGGTTCGTCAGGTGCGGAACGATCGCGACGTCGAATGCCCGCAGATGGGCGAAAAGCTGGTGGTAGGGCACGACCCCGAGGAAGCGGACGTTGGCGAACTTTCCGAGCTCCAGGGCGTTCGGGTTGTCGTGCGCGGAGCCGGCCAGGACCAGCGTCCAATGGGGCCGGCTGGCCGCGATACTGGACAGGAGGTCCCAGTCGATCCGGTCGCGCAGATTGCCGACATAGCCGATGATCGGCCGGGTCAGACCGGCCAGATCACGCGGCGGATCGAGCGCGCCGAGGAGGTCGACGCGCTCGGCACCGTTCGGGACGACGTGGATCCGCGGCGCGTAGTCCTTGAACGCGTCCGCGACGGGCTCACAATTCGTGAAGACGACGTCGGCCCGCGCAAGGGTCTCGCGGTAGTTCCGGTCCAGGCGTTCGAGGTATTTCGGCTTGGCGGGCCACGCACGCTGGTCGTCGATCAGGTCGGCCACGACCGCCCTGAACGAAATCGAGTCGACGATGCTGGGAAAATGCCAGACGACGGGGCAGGCCCACGCGATCGTTCGGTCGAGGTCGAAGCCCGCCTGCGCCAGATGGCTGCGCACGAAGTCGAGATACTCGGCCTCGTCCGGCAGTCGGGAACCCAGCAGGGAATGATGGTCGCCAGCCCTGTGGATGAAGACTCGCTCCAGCAGCCGCTCGCTGTCGAGCTTACCCTTCCAGCGTGCGAGCGTGTTGCGCAGGACCAGCGGTCCCTGGTCTGCCGTACCCAGCGTCGCGGACTGGTTGAGCCGATAGAGATCGGTCGCCGGCATCGGCGCGTCGAACAGCATGACGCGGCCGATCCGTCCCGACTTCAGAAGGTACTTGGCGATCATGTCGGACCGGCGGCCGTACAGCCCCGTGTCGTTCTGCTTCCAGAAGAGCGCTACATCGATGAGCGGCGCCCCACCCCGCTTCGCCGACGGCCGCGGCGGCACCCGCAGCGGATCGCCCTGCTCGCTCCGCAACATCTCGCCATAGCCGTCGATGACGAACGACATCAGCCGCTCGTAGTCGTCAGGCAGGGGCTTTCGCGCCGCCTCGGCGGCGGCGATCGCGAGATCGAGCCGCACGCGGTTGACGCGGTTGCCGAGCTCGCCGAGGAAGAACTCGCGCACCCGCGTCTTATCCTCCGCCCGGCGTTCCGCCCGCAGCCGTCGCAGCGTCGGGCCGAGGTTTTCCGGCGTGACGATGATGATCCCGGCGCCATGGGCCAGATCGCGGACGGGCGGCACATCCGTCATCAGGACGGGCGTTCCGAGGGAGGTAGCGTCCGAGATCTTTGCCGGGATCTGGTAGGCCGAGATCGGATGGCGCGGGTCCTGCAGCAGCGGCACCGCGTCCGCCGCGGAGAGCAGGCGCGGAAGATCCGCGAAAGAACAGTTGGGGTGCAGGCGGATCCTTGCGCGGCGATATTTGCGCAACTCGGCCTCGACGCGTCGGTCAGTCACCGTGCCGACGATGTGGAACGAGAACGACGGGTCGTCGAGCTCATGGAGGGCCCGGGCCACGTCGTAGATGCCCTTGTGCGGCCGGGGCGTCCCGACGAAGACGAGGGCGAACTCGTCGTCCGCGATGCCAAGCTCGCGGCGGGTCGCCAGCCGGTCGTACGCGTCCGGCCGGAACGTGGTCTCGTCGCGCGCGTGCCGGACGATGTGGCCGCCATATTTCTGCTGGAGCGCCACGTTCGAGACGGTGATGGCGTCGGCACAGCCGACCAGGCCTTCGCAGAACCGGGTCGCCAGCTCCTCGTAGGGCTCGCGCAGGGCCGAAAGCCCGGCGGCCTCCAACTCTGCGAGCGTCGCCGCCGTCTCGTTCTTGAAGAAGCTGAGCTCGAAATCGTCGATGTCGAGAATGAGCGGGCAGCCGCTGTGCTCCTTGATCATAAGCCCTATCAGCAGGCTCGGCAGCCGCGGCTTCCCGACATAGACGAGGTCGTGGGTGCGGCGGGTCGCCTCGAGGACAGCCTGCGGGAGGAAGTCCGAGAGGTCGCGGCACCGGAAAAGCCGCATCTGGAGATCAAGTCCCCGCAGCGGCTCCCACAGCCCGTCGCCGTAACGGGTCCACGACGGACCGATGACCTCGACGTCCCAGGAATCTTGCAGCAGCTCGGAGAGCACGTAGGCGCGGCCGACCGGGTTGTGGCCGGCGTCCCAGGTCACCACCACGGCCCGTCCGCGCTTGAGGCCCGCGCGCAGGCTGGCTTCGACGGGCCGATCCTGGTTGGTGATACGCTTCTGGACCGCGGCGAGATCCGCCTTGAGCTCCGCGATCTTCCCGTGGGCCTGACGCAACTCGGCGGCGTCCCGTGCCAGCGCGTCGGTCAGCTTGAGAATGTTTTTTGTCAGTCTGCGCCTGGCAAGCCCCGGCAGCTCGCCATCCGGATTGGGAAGCATCTCGGACGGTTCAACTCAACGAGTTGACCCGTAGGCCGGGATCGATCGGGATATCGTTGATCCAGAGATTTCTGACGAGGAAGCCCAGCTCGCGGACATCTCCATTGCCTGGCAGCTCAGGGTACGACGCAACCAGTGCCAACGGCTCGCGCAACCCGGACGGGATGGGAAAAGCGGCCGTCTTGTAAAGCTCGCCCCGGGGCACCTCGCACTTGAACACGACGTTTCCGGCGATCTCGACGACTAGTTCCTTGTTCGAGAATCTGGAGGATTCGGGCAGGAAGAGGCTGAACGCGACCTCGCCTTCGGCGTCGAGTTGGAGATGGGCATCGGTATCGATCCAGCCATCGCGGTGAGCGCCCGACAGCCATGCCGCCTCGCCAAGGATGCCGGCGTTCATGGGGATGAACTCGCGCTCCTCCATGCCGCTCTTGTCTTCCCTGAACGTTAGCGCGCAGCCATCTGCGGCCCACGCTTCCAGCGTCACCATCCGGTCCAGCGCGGGGATCTCGCCGAACTCATTCTCCCGCACCACCTCGACGGGCATTACCGCCATCAGGTTCAGGAGGTCCTCCCGCTTTGCGACCAAGTACCACGTGCCATCGCGGACGACGCACCAGAGATCGCGATCGGCCATGTAGAGGAGACGCATCGTGGTGTCCTCACCCGGAAGGAAGAACTGACCGCCCGGCGCTTCCCGAAAGCGGCGCCCAGGGCCGTAAAGGCACGGTTACCTGGCACGAGGCAGCGTCGAGAGCGCATCGTGACGCGGAGGCATGAAATCAACATTCATAAGACGTGATATTTGCCCACCCATCGAAAGAAGCTGCCCCAAATTCACAAATGTGACAGAGAGATTAGAGCAGAAATACCAAACCAGTCCAGTAGGAATTATGTGGACGCTTGGCAATAAATTGCTCACTCGGCGCGGGGCCGAGCCGCAGGATGGCCCCTTCGACGGCTCCGGTCGTCGCACGAGGCAAGGCAGGTGAATGTCTGCACTCCCCACCGTTCACGAAATCGAGACCGACATCCTGGTCATCGGCGGCGGCACGGCCGGGCCGATGGCGGCGATCAAGGCCAAGGAGCGCAATCCGGCGCTGCGCGTCGTCCTGCTCGAAAAGGCGAACGTCAAGCGGAGCGGCGCCATCTCGATGGGGATGGACGGGCTCAACAACGCCGTCGTGCCCGGCCACGCGACGCCCGAGCAGTACGTCAGGGAGATCACGATCGCGAATGACGGGATCGTGCATCAGCCGGCGGTGATGGCTTATGCGCAGCGCAGCTTCGAGATGATCCTCTTTCTCGACAAGATCGGCGTGCGCTTCGAGAAGGACCAGACCGGCGAGTACCAGCTGCGCAAGGTCCACCATGCCGGCACCTACGTGCTGCCGATGCCGGAAGGGCATTCGGTCAAGAAGTGCCTCTACCGGCAGCTGCGGCGGCTGCAGGTCAACATCGTCAACCGCTTCATGGCGACCCGATTGCTCACCGGTCTGGACGGTCGGATCGCCGGCGCGATCGGCGTCAACACGCGGAGCTCGGAGTTCCTCGTGGTGCGGGCGAAGGCGGTGGTGCTGTGTTGCGGCGCCGCCGGACGGCTCGGCCTGCCGGCCTCGGGCTATCTCTTCGGCACCTACGAGAACCCGACCAATTGCGGCGACGGCTATGCCATGGCCTATCGCGCCGGCGCGGCGCTCGCCAATCTCGAATGCTTCCAGATCAACCCGCTGCTGAAGGACTATAATGGCCCGTCCTGCGCCTACGTGACCGGGCCGTTCGGCGGCCACACCGCCAACGCGAAGGGCCAGCGCTTCATCGAGTGCGACTACTGGAGCGGCCAGATGATGCTGGAGTTCTGGCGCGAGCTCCAGGGCGGCAACGGGCCGGTCTTCCTCAAGCTCGACCATCTCGCCGACGAGACGATCGCCCAGATCGAGCAGATCCTGCACACCAACGAGCGGCCGAGCCGGGGGCGGTTCCACGCGCGTCGGAATACCGACTACCGCACCAGCATGGTCGAGATGCACATCTCCGAGATTGGCTTCTGCGCGGGCCACAGCGCCTCGGGCGTCTGGGTCGACGAGCGGGCGCGCACGACGGTGCCGGGCCTCTATGCCGCCGGCGACATGGCGAGCGTGCCGCACAACTACATGCTGGGCGCCTTCGTCGCCGGCGCCTATGCCGGCGAGGACGCGGCCGCCTATTGCAGCGAGACCGATCACGCCGCGGGCGATCCGGGCGCCCTTGCTGCCGAGCAGGACCGGGTGCTGGCGCCGCTCCGCCGTGAGGACGGGCTGACGCCGTTCGAGATCGAGTACAAGACCCGGCGGCTGGTCAACGACTACCT
>DATGFU010000475.1:0-4480 GCA_035308865.1 Allostellaceae bacterium
GGCCAGCCTGGGACGGGCGGCGGGAACTCCGGGGGCCTATCGGCGGTCCAAACGAGCAAGAGAGGCGCCTCTCGAGCGCGCGGCCGCAAACCGGCGGTCACGCTCCTTTTGCCAAGGAGAGCCTCATGTTCGCGAGTCACGGGACGGCTCCGCAGGGCGGCCGGTCTGCCGGCCGCAAGCGCGCCTGGATCCTCACCTCCTCCCTGCTGCTGCACGTGGCCGCGCTGGCGACCCTCGCCGGCGCCGAAGCGTGGCAGGTGCGGGCGGTCGCCGAGCCGCCGATCCCCGCGGTCTTCGAGGTGCAGCTGCCGCTGCCCCTGCTGCCGGCACCGCCGCCCCCGCCGGTGAACGAGCCGAAGAAGGTGGCGGCGGACGGCCCACGGCCGGCCTCGACGCCCCTCCCGCCGCTGATCCCGGCGCCGCCGCCGCCGATGCCGGCCCAGCCGGACCCGCTGGCGGCCGACAAGCCCATCCCGCCCCCAGCCGACCCCCGGCCAGCCGACTCGCCGCTGGCGCCTGCCGACGTCGATCCCTTCGGCAACGGCCACGGGAACGGCAACGGCACCGGCAACGCCACCTCGGGCCGCGACGGCGGCGACGACGTCGCGCTGGCGATCGGCGGCGCGATCAGCCGGCCGCAGATCATCCCCGGCACCAAGGTCGAGCCCCGCTACACCGAGCTGGCGCGCCAGGCCCACCTGCAGGGCATCGTGGTGCTGCGGGCGGTCATCGACGAGCGCGGCAACGTCGTCGGCATCGAGCTCCGGAAGCGGCTGCAGTTCGGCCTCGACGAGGAGGCGGTCAAGGCGGTCAGCCAGTGGAAGTTCACCCCCGCCCTGCTGAACGGCCGCCCGGTCAAGGTGTTCTTCGACCTCTCCGTGATCTTCGAGGTGCGGTAGGTGCGCGTCCGGCGGGGCGCTATGCTCCCGCCGGACGCCTTTCGATGTTCGAGGACTCGACGCGACAGCAGGCCGCGGCGCGGCAACGCGCCTGGCCGCTCGCCATCTCCGTGCTGCTGCATGTCGGCGCGATCGCGGCGCTGGTGATTGCCGGTGCGCGCGGCCCGGCCTCCGGTGCGGACGAGCGGCCGATCGACGTCCTGTTCCTGCGCGCGGCGCGCGCGGCGAACGACGCGGCCGGGGCGCCCGCCGCCGCCGCGCCTTCGCCGGCCGAGCGCCGGGCCGAGCGCGAGCGCCAGGCCATGCTCGACCGGCTGGTGCAGCCCACGGCCCTCCCCGACAACGGACCGGCGGCGCCCGCCGCGGTGCCGGCAGCGCCCCCTGGCGGTGCGCCCGGCGGCCCGGCGGCCGGACCCGCCGGCGCCGGCTCTCCCGGCGGCGAGGCCGACCTGCCGGTCGAGGCGGGCGGCGCCGTCGTCAGCCCCGTGCTCATCGAGAGCAGCGGCGTGAAGCCCGTCTACCCCGAGGAAGCGCTGCGCGACGGTCTCGAGGGCCTGGTGGTGCTCGAGGCGATCGTCGACGAGCACGGCAGGGTCGGCCACGACATCAAGGTCGTGCGGGGACTGGGCCACGGCTTCGACGAGGCGGCGATCGCGGCGGTCCGCCAGTGGCGCTTCCGGCCCGCCACCCGCTACGGCAAGCCGATCAAGGTCCGCCGCATCTTCCCCATCCTGTTCCGGCTCCAGCCATGAGGCTGCCAGGACACCCTCTTCCCGCCGCAGCTCGGCGATAGATCGGCTCCGAAGATCTAATAAGGCGCGATAGACTCCAGGGGAGTTCTCTCTAGCCTGTCGGCAGGGGATGGCAAAGAGACGAGGAGGAGCGGGGTGAGTCCTGAGATTGCGCCAAACCTACTTCCTCCTGGCGGGTCAGCCTCGCCAAGGAACGAGCGTCCCGGCGGCGACAAGGCGGGTGATGCCGCGGATCGTGACCTCTGGATAGCCGCAGAGCTTGCGAAGCTCTCGAATGCTGACGCTGACTACTGGACCTTTCGTCGTGGCGTCTTACGTCGGGGGGCCCACGGATTCACACAATACCCTGCAATGATGGTCCCCCCTATGCAAGCCGCGCTCCTAGCGGTCGTCCTCAAAGTCGACGGCCACATTTATTCGGTGCTCGACCCCTTCTGTGGCGCCGGGACAACTCTTGTTGAGTGTATGCGTTTAGGCCTACACTACTCTGGCCAAGATGTAAATCCACTGGCGGTGCTCTTTTGTCGCGCCAAGGCCGGACCCTTCCATGTACGCCGGCTCGCAGCTGCGGCAGACCTCGTCGTGGCACGCGCAGCAACGGATAGCAGTACAAGGCTCGAGGCGGACTTCCCAGGCCTTGCTAAGTGGTTCATGAAGCGTGTAGCGGTCGAGCTTTCACGGTTACGTCGGGCGATACGCCGTGAGAACAATCAATGGTGTCGGCGGGTCCTCTGGGTCGCCCTCGCAGAGACCGTTCGTCTTGCCAGCAACTCGCGAACGTCCACCTTCAAACTTCACACTCGCGGCGCTGACGACCTCGCGACGCGCAGTATACAAGCGATTGCCATTTTTCGTCAGCTGCTTTCCACCATCGTAGTTCAGCTTCAGCATGAAGCAACTGCTCTTCGGAACACTGGCCATCTAACAAGAGGGGGATGCTACAGGGGCGACATCAGTCTCAGTCTCGGGGACTCCGCCACACACTCTCCAAGGGCCGCAGCCGGGGCCCACGATCTGCTAATCACGTCCCCACCATACGGCGACAACACGTCGACCGTGCCTTACGGACAATATTCCTATCTGCCCCTTCAGTGGATAGACCTGTGCGATATCGACGAGAGTGCCACTCAAGCTGGATTCCTGGCATCGACATACGAGATCGACAGTCGGAGTCTCGGCGGTTCGCGGAAGCATGTCCTTCAACACCTCGATCAATTGCTACTGCGTGCGCCAACACTTGCCAAGACCCTCTCGCAGTTGGTGGACCATCCCATAGATCGGAGGAGTCGCATTGCTGGCTTCTGTCGAGACCTAGACGCATGTCTCGGCACGTCCCTGCATGCGATTCGCCGAAACGCCTATATGATCTGGACCGTGGGGAACCGACGGGTCGGTGGATTGCTTGTACCGACAGACATGATCCTCTCGGAGCTATTGCAGGAGCGTGGAGCACGCCCAGTGGCGACAATCGAACGTCGGATCCCAAACAAGAGAATGGCTACCAGGAACAATATCGCCACAACGATGCGAGGGGAGAGCATCCTCGTGTTACGCAAGGAGTAGCATAGTGGCTGATACCAGATCTACAGACACTGCTCATTTTGACATTAATGCGGCCGTGGTCTTCCGGCTTGGCGAGGAGTTAATAACCGATGTCGTTCAGGCCTTGGTCGAGCTTGTCAAAAATAGCTACGATGCCGACGCCACATGGGTCAAGGTCACCATAGCCACGCGCGCGAAGAATACGTGGGGCCGTAAGTACAAAGACGCCTCGGGAGTGATTCTCGTCGAAGACGATGGCGACGGAATGACGAGATCGGCCATCCAACACGGCTGGCTCACCATTGCTAACTCACCGAAGAGAGAGAGAAAGGCTCGCGGTAAGCCAACCGAACGCGGTCGAACACCAATCGGTGACAAGGGGCTCGGACGCCTCGGAGTTCAGCGCCTAGCACGAAATGTTGAGATCGTCACGCGACCGAGAGAAGAAGAGGGACAGTTCTACGTTGCCTTCTCGTGGCGCGACTTCCGAGACAGCGAGAGCCTGGCAAAGGTGCCTGTTGTACTCGAATCCGAGAACCGAGGAAAGGCTAGCCGTGCGGGAACGACCCTGATCCTTTCGGACCTGTGTGAGATGGAAGCTTGGCAAGGTGAGCGGAACCTCCAAGACCTTCAACGTAAGCTGTCAGGGATGATCTCGCCCTTCCAGGAGGTACAAGACTTCGTTGTGTACCTCGAAGTTGATGGAAAGCAAGTTGAGCTCGCTGGGATCGCGCAGCAGGTGCGTGAGACGGCGATGCTCCAGTACAGACTCGAGTTCGACGGGGCCACACTTTGCGTGTCTGGCAGGGCGAGACTGGACTACCTGATGCCCAACGATTTGAGCGACCGGGCGCTTCTCCAGTCGCTGTTCAGGAAGGATAGAGGTAAGGCACTGTTCGAATTCCTCTCTCGAAGGACTGGAAAGCGGCGACCACCTGTGCTCCGCCGATCAGAGTCCCCTGGCTGGTTCGTGGAATTCGAGACCAAGCGGCGGCTGGAGGACGTTGATAAAGTAAGGCTTCAGGATGGCGTTCCGGCGAATCCCGGCCCATTCAAGGGAGAAGTCGATGCTGTTTCCTTGGACCACACTGACCTACGCAGTCACACCATGGATCGCCTCTCGGTATACCGGCGGCTTGTCGCCGACCTTGCGGGCGTGCGCATATATCGGGACGGCTTCGGCATTCGAGTTGGAGAAGACTGGCTTGGTCTCGGCCGGCAGTGGACGGGCGGGAGATCCTATTATGGCCTAAAACCCGGAAACGTGCTGGGTTTTGTTGCTTTGAC
>DATGFU010000476.1:0-4825 GCA_035308865.1 Allostellaceae bacterium
GGATCATGATCGGCCAGGACATCCCGACTCCCCGTATGCCGGACCCGGTGGAGCTGAGCCGCACCGTCGCCGGGATCGCCCAGCGCAGCCAGAAGCTCGTCACCGAGTTCCTCGCGCGGCAGGCCGACGCGACGCCGACGACACCCGACCCGCTCAACCTCGCCGGCGCCTTCTTCGAGATGACGGCGCGGCTGATGACCGACCCGGCGCGGCTGATGGAGGCGCAGGTCTCGCTGTGGAACGACTACATGCGGCTGTGGCAGCATACGGCCGCGCGCATGCTCGGCGGCGGCGACGCCTCCCCGGTGATCGCGCCCAATTCGGGCGACCGCCGCTTCAAGGACCCGGCGTGGCAGGACAACGCCGTCTTCGACTTCATCAAGCAGTCCTATCTGCTGACCGCCCGCTTCCTGCAGAAGACGGCGACCGGGGTCGAGGGTCTCGACGAGAAAACGGCGAAGAAGATCGAGTTCTATACGCGGCAGTTCGCCGACGCGATGGCGCCGTCGAACTTCGTGATGACCAATCCCGAGGTGCTGCGCGCCACCGTCGAATCCGGCGGCGAGAATTTGGTGAAGGGCCTGGAGCACGTGCTCGACGACCTCGAGCGCGGCAAGGGGAGGCTCGCGATCAAGATGACCGATCTCGACCAGTTCGAGCTCGGCAAGAACATCGCGGTAACCCCGGGCAAGGTGGTGTTCCAGAACGAGCTGATGCAGCTCATCCAGTACGCGCCGACCACCGAGACGGTGCGGCGCCGGCCGCTGCTGATCGTGCCGCCCTGGATCAACAAGTTCTACATCCTGGATTTGCGGCCCAAGAACTCCTTCATCCGCTGGGCGGTGGGCGAGGGCC
Organism: Allostellaceae bacterium; assembly: GCA_035308865.1. GTDB lineage: Bacteria > Pseudomonadota > Alphaproteobacteria > ATCC43930 > CGMCC-115725 > DATGFU01. Next base: position 856 of record DATGFU010000476.1, read on the forward strand.
ACACCGTCTTCGTGGTCTCCTGGGTCAATCCCGACGGGCACCTCGCCGAGAAGGGGTTCGACGACTACATGGCCGACGGGATCCTGGCGGCGCTGGACGCCATCCGCCGCGCCACCGGCGAGCCCGACGTCAATGTGATCGGCTATTGCATCGGCGGCACGCTGCTCGCGACGACGCTCGCCTACATGGCGAAGCAGGGCGACCGCCGCATCGCGTCCGCCACCTATTTCACGACGCTGGTCGATTTCACCGAGGCGGGGGAGCTCGGCGTCTTCATCGACGAGGACCAGATCCGCGCGCTCGAGGCCAAGATGGCCGAGCACGGCGTGCTCGACGGCGCCGACATGGCGGCGACCTTCAACATGCTGCGCGCGAACGACCTGATCTGGTCCTTCGTGGTGAACAACTATCTCCTCGGCAAGGAGCCGTTCCCCTTCGACCTGCTCTACTGGAACGCCGATGCGACGGCGCTGCCGGCGGCGATGCACAGCTTCTACCTGCGCAACATGTACCAGGAGAACCGGCTGGTGGAGCCCGGCGGCATCGAGATCCGCGGGGTGCCGATCGACCTCCGAGAGATCGAGACGCCGACCTTCATCCTTTCCACCAAGGAGGACCACATCGCGCCGTGGCGCTCCTGCTACGCCGCGACCAAGCTCTATCGCGGGCCGGTCGCCTTCTGCCTCGCCGGATCCGGCCACATCGCCGGGGTGATCAACCCGCCCGATGCCAAGAAGTATGCGCACTGGACATCGCGCAAGCTGCCGCCCGAGGCTGCGGAATGGCTGGACGGTGCCAGGCAGACCGAGGGCTCCTGGTGGTCGACCTGGGACAAATGGGTCGAGAAATTCGCCCATGGCCGCGTCCCCGCCCGGCAGCCCGGCGACCGCGAGCTGAGGGCGATCGAGGACGCGCCCGGCAGCTACGTGAAGAAACGGGCGGAGTAGAAGGATGGACCGGCCTCAACTCGATCAGCTCAACATCGTGAGCCGCGACATGGAGGCGTCGATCGCCTTCTATCGGCGGCTGGGCGTCGAGATCCCGGACGCGCGCATCTGGCGCACGAAGAGCGGGATCCATCACGTGAACGCCGATGTCGAGGGCGAAGGGCCGATCGACCTCGATCTCGACAGCGAGGCCTTCGCCCGGATGTGGAACAGCGGGTGGCAGGGCCGGCCCGATCTCGGCGGCAAGGTCGTCGTCGGATTCAAGCTGCCGTCGCGCGAGGCGGTGGACGCGACCTATGCCGATATGACCGGCGCCGGCTACGCCGGCCTGCAGCCGCCCTTCGACGCGTTCTGGGGCTCGCGCTACGCCGTCGTGGCGGACCCGGACGGGGTGGCCGTGGGTCTCATGAGTCCGCCCTCCGCCGACCGCCGCTCGCCGCCGCCGGAGGTGTAGTATCCGTTGCTCGAGTTTAGCGCAGTGGAATGCACCCCATGGCCGAGACCCTAAAATGGGTGACAGTGATCGTGTGGGCTGCACCCTTCGTGTGAGACACGGGAATCAGGGACAGGTCTCGGTGAGCCATGTGAAGAAGCGGGCGGAGTAGGGGGCGAGGACCGGCAGCTGGCTTGATGTGCGGTCGCGGTGCTTCAACGTGGCGCAAATCAAGTGAATCACAAAAATTAGGAACGCTTAACTGTCTTGCCGTGCGCGGCGGTCCTAGTTTCTGGTCGGCATGATGCCGGACGTTCCCCGGCCGGCGCCGAGATGGGAAGGCCAAGGATGTCTTTAAGTCGCGCCATTATTCTGTGGGCGAGCGTCTGCACCGTGATCGCCGCGTCGCTGGCTGTCCTGCCGGGCCGCGCCGCCGAAATGGCGGCCGGCACGCCGCAGACGGCAGCCACATCCGTCACCGTGACCAACCCGGTCACCAAGCCGGTGCCGACGAGCGATGTCCGCTATGCCCAAACCACACCGGTCCAGTTCTACCTGTTCCCGCATTCCACCACGTCGAATGAAAATGCCGTCTTCTACAATGTTCCGGCCGGCCAGCGCCTGGTCATCGAGTACTACAGCGCGCAAGCGCAGGATCTGACCGGCGGTGCGGTCGGATTGACGCTCTCGACGAGCGTCAATGGCAGTTTCATTTCCTACATCATCTTCGTGAACCAAGCCACGACCGACGCTGTCAATCAGCAGACGCGGATCTACGCGGATCCCGGCACGTCCGTCGAAGCCTTCGTGTTCAATGCCGGCACCGGAACTAGCTGCGGCGCGCTCATCAACGTCTCGGGCCATCTCGAGCCCGTGTCCTGATGTCGACGTCGCGGATGCGACCGCCCAGGCTAAGCCGCGGCTGCTGTCACATCCCGTCGATCCGCCCGTGCGCCCGCACCGGGAACGTCCCCATCCCGCTGATCTTGGGCGGCACGGCGGAGAAATGGAATCCCTCCGCCGGCAGCGCGCGGAGCCCGGTCATATGCTCGACGATGGGGATGCCGGCGGCGAGCAGGACCGAGTGGACCGGCCGCCGGAGATCCGCGGTGTCGTCGATATTGTAGGAATCGATCCCGACCAGCACGGCACCCTGGTCGCGCAGATGGATTGCCGCTTGCTCGGTCAGGAACGGGTGGCCTTCGAAATATTGATCGGTGCGCCAGTGCCGGTCCCAGCCGGTATGCACCAGCACGGCGCGGCCGGCGATCTCGACGCCCTCGAAGCTCTCCCGGTCGATCGCCCGCGCCTCGCCGCCGGTCACGCGCACGACCACGCCCGGCAAGTCCGCGATCGTGTCGAGGCTCAGCCCGGCCAGGTCGACGCCGTGCGCGTAGCGGTGGAACGGCGTGTCGAGGTAGGTCCCGGTATTCGCCACCATGTCGATCCGGCCGATATGGAACTCGGTGCCTTCCGCGTAGTGGCTGCGCGACGCCTCGCGGGACAGGAAATCGCAGATCAGCGGCGCCGGCAGGCCCTTGTAGGTGACCATGCCATGCTCGACCGTGTGGCTGAGGTCGACGAGCCGGTGTTTCCCCGCCTCCGCCATCGCCAGTCTCCTAATGGCCGGACGCGGCCGCGGCCTCGTGGGCGATCTTCTCGGCGACACGCGGCGGCGCCTCGGCCAGATGCGCGAAGCTGTGCCGATAGGTGCCGAGCCCCATGGTCAGCGAACGCAGCTCGATGATCAGGTCGTGCAGCTCGGCCTCCGGCACCAGCGCCTCGACCTCGTCCCAGCCGGACCAGCCCGGACGCTCGGAATAGCCGAGGATCTGGCCGCGCCGCCCGGTGAGCAGCCGCTGCGCGCTTGCCGTGTAGTCGTTGGGGACGATCACCGCGACCTGGTCGATCGGTTCCAGCAGCACCGGTTCGGCCTTGGCAAGGCCCTCGGTCATGCCCTGGCGCGTCGCCGTCTTGAAGGCCATGTCCGATGAATCGACGGTGTGGAACGTGCCGTCGACCAGCGTCACCGAGATGTCGACGACGGGGTAGCCGTACGGACCCTTGCGGGTGGATTCCTCGGCCGCCTCGCCGACCGCCGGGATGAACTGGCGCGGCACAGCGCCGCCGACGATCTTGTCGATGAAGATGAAGCCCTCGCCGCGCTGGCGCGGCGCGATGTCGATCTTGATGTCGGCGAACTGCCCGTGGCCGCCGCTCTGGCGCTTGAAGCGCGAATGCTCGTGCACGGATTTCCGGATCGTCTCGCGATAGGCGACGTGCGGACGGGCCGTCTTGACCTTGAGATTATGCGCGGCCGAGAGCCGCTCGATCGCGGCGTTCAGATGGATCTCGCCCTGGCCGGCCAGCACCGTCTCGCCGGTCGCCTGGTCGTGGGTGACGGTGAGCGAGGGATCCTCCTCGACCAGCTTCTGCAGCGCGCCGGACAGCTTCACCTCGTCCTTGCGGTCGGGCAGAGAGATGGCGAAGGCGTAGACCGGCTGCGGCACGGCGGGGTAGGCGACGGAATCGCCACCCCCGAGCGTCGCCCCGGTGGACAGCCCCTCGAGCCGCCCCAGCGCCACCAGCT